>JALVDE010000336.1 GCA_027009375.1 Gammaproteobacteria bacterium | reverse complement strand
CAGTCCTTATTTATCGTTTGGACGCTTACGACCTTTACACACTAATGCGGTTATTTTTGCATTTGGTGGATGTATCCTGATGGCAACCGCTTTTTACACGGTACAGCGTACCTGTGGTGTAAAACTCTGGAGTAACAAACTGGCATGGTTCACCTTCTGGGGCTGGAATCTGATTATTGTTGCTGCTGTTATCACTCTGCCTTTAGGTTTAACTCAGTCTAAAGAATACGCTGAACTGGAATGGCCGATTGACCTGGCGATTGCTGTAGTCTGGCTGTCGTACATGTTCAACTTCCTGATGACCATTGCAAACCGTAAAACCAAGCACATTTATGTGTCTAACTGGTTCTTTATGGGCATGATGATTATGATCACCATTCTGCACGTCGTTAACAGTGCCGCTATCCCTGTTGGTGCTTTCAAATCCTACTCTGTATACTCCGGTGTACAGGACGCCATGATTCAGTGGTGGTGGGGTCATAATGCGGTAGGTTTCTACCTGACTGCGGGCTTCCTGGGTATTATGTACTACTTCGTTCCAAAGCAGGCCAATCGTCCTGTGTTCTCTTATCGTTTATCTGTTATTCACTTCTGGGCGCTGATGTTCGGTTATGTCTGGCTGGGTGCTCACCACCTGCAGTACACTGCATTGCCTGACTGGACCGGTTCTTTAGGTGCTGCAGTTTCCATTGCTATGATTATTCCATCATGGGGTGGTGCGGTTAACGGTATGATGACTTTATCCGGTGCGTGGGATAAATTACGTAATGACTACGTATTACGCTTCCTGATTATGTCTCTGGCATTCTATGCCATGTCTACTTTTGAAGGCCCGATTATGTCCATTAAGACAGTAAACGCACTGTCTCACTACACTGACTGGACCATTGGTCATGTACACTCCGGTGCTCTGGGCTGGGTTGCCATGGTTGGTATCGGTGCTCTGTATCACATGATTCCAAAAGTTTTCCATACCCCAATGTATTCTCAGAAACTGATTAATATGCACTTCTGGACTGCAACGGTTGGTACCGTGGTTTACATTGTTGCCATGTGGGTATCTGGTATCATGCAGGGTCTGATGTGGCGTGCTTATGATGACTACGGTACTCTGGCCTATACTTTTGCAGAATCTGTAGAAGCTATGCATCCATACTACGCAATGCGTGCTATTGGTGGTGGTATCTTCTTACTGGGTGCAGTAATTATGCTGTATAACATTATTATGACTGTTCTGAAAGCCAAGAGCGAAGGCACAGTTAAAGCGGCACAAACTGCTGCTGTAACGGCATAAGGAGGAGTTGTAAAATGGCTTTTAATGATCCACAAGCAAATGAAAATGGCATGCAAAGCAAGGCCGAGAAAAATGTCTGGCTGTTAGCTTTCTTTACCTTTCTGGTGGTGTCTGTTGCAGGCATCGTAGAAATTGTACCGCTGTTCTATCTTGACAGCGCCATGCCTGCAAAAAATATCCCTGGTGTTGTCTGGAAAAGAGACGCCGGCCAGTCGCTGGATGACTGGAAAGAAGGTGACGGGGTTCGTCCTCTGAAGCCTCTTGAACTGGCGGGTCGTGACATTTACCAGCGTGAAGGCTGCTATCTGTGTCACTCTCAGATGGTACGTCCATTCCGTGATGAGAAAGAGCGCTATGGTCACTATTCACTGGCTTCCGAGTCAATGTATGACCATCCTTTCCAGTGGGGTTCAAAACGTACTGGACCTGATCTGGCTCGTCTGGGTGGTAAGTACTCTGATGAATGGCATGTACAGCACCTTAAGGCACCTCGTTCCGTGGTACCTGAGTCAGTAATGCCAAACTATCCATGGCTGCTGGAAAACACCGTGGATGGAGAGACTCTTAAAGCTCATATGCGTGGTTTAAGATCTGTGGGTGTTCCTTATACTGATGCGGATATTGAAAGCGCTTCTGCCATTACCGGTAAAACCGAAATGGAAGCAGTCGTTGCCTATCTGCAGCAACTTGGAACAATGGTTAAATTCCAGGAAGGGGTAGAATACCGTGAGTAATCCTTCTTCAGGCACGGGTGCCTATATAGAAGAAAATGCACAAGGTTATTTCCATACTGACTGGAGTGCAATGACTTCTCATGACTGGGCAGGGCTGTTAATCACAGTGGTTACCTTTGTCCTGATGGTCATTGCTTACTTCTACGTTTTTCGTCCAAAAAACAAGGATAAACTTGAGCAGCAGAAATACATGCTGATGGACGAAGAAACCACAAATACGGAGAAAAAATAATGTCGGAACATGAGCATAATCCCTTTCCCGATGAAGGGAATACCGGGCATATCTGGGATGATAATCTGAGAGAACTTGCGAACCCTGCACCAAACTGGTGGATGATGGCATTTTATGCCAGTATCGCATTTGTTATCGGTTATGGTCTTATTTATCCCATGATTCCATTATCAGACAGCTATACCAAAGGTTTAACCGGCTGGACTGCTATTGGTGAATACAAAGCGTCAACTGCAGAAGTGGAAGCTGTTCGTAAACCCTTTGAAGATAAAATCGCCAAAATGTCGGCCAAGGAAATTCTGGCAGATCCCGAGCTTTCTGCCTATGTAGAAGCTTCCGGTAAGGTTATTTTTGGTGATAACTGTGCGGCCTGTCATGGTGCCGGCGGTTCGGGTAACCCAGGTTTCCCGGTACTGGCGGATGATGACTGGCTGTATGGTGGAACCATTGAGCAGATCCAGACTACTATTACTAATGGTAGACAGGGTATGATGCCTAAAATGGGTGGTCAGCAGCTGACTGATGCAGAAATCGATAAACTGGCCAATGCCATTTACAATGGTACTGTAACTAAAGAGCCTCTGTACACCAGTAAAGGTTGTATGGGATGTCACGGTCCTGACGGTAAAGGTATGGCTGCACTGGGTTCTGCAAACCTGACCGATGGTATCTGGCGCTTCAGTGAGTCTGATCAATTGGCCTCTATTAAACACACTATTAAACATGGTGTTAATGATGCCAGTGATCCTGAAACCAGAAAACCAAAAATGCCAGCATTTAAAGATAAACTGTCTGAACAGGATATCAAGAAAATGGCGGTTTACGTTTATAAGTTTGGTGGCGGCAAGTAAGTTTTTAAGCTAACACCGTTTGTCGGTGTTCTGTTAAAGAGCTATATTGAGTATTAAGTGATATAGGTCAACAGGATACCGGCATAATAACGTTATGATTAAGCTTTATAAAATTAGTATGTTAGAAAATACTTTTGTAGCATGCTATCCTGGTTAATATAGGAGTGTTCTTATGAATGATGCTGTATTTTGGGGTTCTATAGCAGCCGTTGGTATTTGTGTTGTAATTATTGTTTATCTTGCTGTTATGGCAATAAAAAAAATCAATACAGATCACAGTGAAGATTGAAAGTTTTTAAAGCAAAAAAAAGAGAGGCTTGCCTCTCTTTTTTTTTGCCTTAATTCTTTAATAACAAATTTTTATGTCACAATTATATGTAACATAAGTTACTTATAATGTTCTTATTTGATCTATAATATAATAGTTAGCTTTTATTTTTTCAGTGTTTATCATTTTAGAGAAATAACCATTATGGCCGAAAAAAATATTCAGGAACAAACGATAGAAGAACTCTACGCTGAAGCCAATGAGCATAAGATTAATGTGGGTGATGTAAAGATTCACGCCAAGCGTATGAAGGGTAAATTCAGAAGCATAAAATGGCTGACTAATTCCATCTGGTTAATTCTTTTTTTCGGGCCTTATTTACGCTGGAATGGACATCAGGCCGTATTGCTGGATATTCCTAATCGTCAGTTTCACATTTTTAATATTACTCTGCTGCCGCAGGACTTATGGATGCTGTCATTCGTTCTGTTATTTTTTGCTATTCTGCTGGCGGTAGTCACGGCACTGGCCGGCCGGGTATGGTGCGGCTTTTTCTGTTTTCAGACGGTGTGGACCGATGTGTTTACCTGGATTGAAGACAAAATAGAAGGCGGGCCTGCTAAACGTCGCAAACTGGATAAGGCCCCCTGGGATGTGAAAAAAATCACCATGCGGGCCAAAAAGTATCTGCTCTGGTTATTAATTTCAGTGTTTACCGGCATTAGTTTTGTAGCCTGGTTTACTGATTCGTTCCAGCTCTGGAAAGATCTTTTTACCTTACAGGCTTCTTCCACGGTCTGGATCACGATTTTAATGTTCACCGTAGGTACTTTTTACCTGGCCGGATTTTTACGTGAGCAGACCTGTTTCTGGCTTTGCCCTTATGCCCGTATTCAGGCTGTAATGATTGATGACACCTCCATTGTACCCAGCTATGATGTACCACGGGGTGAAAAACGAGGTCGCCTGGTTAAAGGCAAACCGGTATCTGAAGATCAGGGGGACTGTGTTGACTGTAACCAGTGCGTCGCCGTCTGTCCTACCGGTGTAGATATTCGCGGTGGCCAACAGGAAGGCTGTATTATGTGCGGTTTGTGTCTGGATGCCTGTGATGCAGTAATGGACAAAATTGGCAAACCCAAAGGCCTGATAAAATACGCTTCCTGGGATGGTATACGCGGCAAGGAAGAAAAGCCGCTGTTTAAACGTCCCAGAGTCTGGCTGTATACCACTATTATGACGATCGCCCTGGCCGGTATTATATATGGCCTCAGTGGAATGGAGTCCATTGAACTAAAAGTTATTCATGCCAGACAACCCCTGTTTGTCCTGCAAAGTGACGGCACCATACAAAATCGTTACACATTGAAGGTATTAAATAAACTTCCTGCAGATATGGATGTCAAAGTAAGCGTAAAGGAACATGATTTAAAAGGTCTGATCATTAGTGGTGCAGACAAGCCCGTAAAAGCTCATCATGGTACCGTTACACCGGTTACCATTTTTGTGAGAGTACCTAAGAAAAATCTAACCGAACAATCGGTACCGCTTACCTTTGTGGTGGATGGTAAGGATGAGTCTGGTCAGGTTTATCATAGTGAACGGGAAAGTGTGTTTATCGGACCTAAACGATAAATTCAAACGTCAATTTGAGTATTCTCTTTAAGTGGGGAATAATAGTTAATTAAATTATGGGTGTTAATAGCAATTTGCTATTAACACCCTTTGTTTTTGTTTGTGGTGGTTATGAATACAGAAAAAGAAAATACAAAAAAGAAAAACTGGTATAAAAGTCCCTGGGTAATAGGCTGGCTGTTGCTGGTGGCAACGGTACTGGGCGTAAATATATACATGATTATGCAGTCTATGAATGAGTTTCCCGGACTGGTCGTGGATGACTTTTATGAACGCGGCCAGGATTATGAAGAGAACATCCATAAAAAACTGGATAATAATAACCTCTGGAAAACCAGTTTTGACTACCAGCAAATTCATCTGAATCAGCCGGCAGATATACGTTTTGTGATTACCGATCAACAGGGTAATACTGCGAATATAGAAAAAATGACCCTGTACCTGTATCGTCCCGCCAATGCTAAAAAAGATTTTTCCCTGCCTATGAAAGCAACGGAAAAAAATAATACCTGGCATACCAGTGTCACTTTTGACAGTAAGGGAAAGTGGGATATGCTGGTAAGTGTCATTATAGATGGTAAGGAAGCCAACTATGGTGAAAGTATTTTTGTTAATGACTGATAAAAAAATCAGATAAACTAAAGCCATAAAAATAGTGAGTCACTCCGAAACCTGCGATCATTGCCACCTGCCCCTGCCTGAAGGGGAAAAAATCACGGCAACTATAAATGATAAAGAAATGCAGTTTTGCTGCTATGCCTGCAGAACCGTATGTGAAACTATCTATGGTGCAGGTATGGAGGGCTTTTATCAGCGTACACCCGATAATGAAACGCTGCAACCGCCTCCGGAAATTGATTCTCAGCTGGAAGTGTATGATCTGGATGAAGTCCAGGGGGATTTTGTTGACAGTCTGGGTGATATACGGGAAATACATCTGCTGGTGGAAGGTATTCACTGTGCAGCCTGTGTCTGGTTAATTGAACGGCGACTGGCCATGGTTGACGGGGTTCTGGATGCCTATGTTAATCTCAGTGCCAAAAAACTAAAGGTTAAATGGGATAACCGGAAAATAAAGTTATCCCGCATACTGCAGATCCTCGGCCAGATTGGTTATGCGGCTGTGCCTTATGATCCGGAAGCGGCAGAAGGACAGATAAAAAAAGCCAATCGTCAGCTATTATTCCGCCTGGGATTCGCCGGCTTTGCGGCCATGAATCTGATGTGGATTTCCATTGCGCTTTATACCGGTGCTGATGAAGGTAAATTTAAAGAACTGTTTTACTGGCTGGGTTTCGGCCTGGCTACACCCACTTTAATCTATTCAGGCTATCCTTTTTTCCGGGGTGCAATTACCGGTCTGCTCAATCGTCACCTGACCATGGACCTGCCCATTGCTATCGGGGCGACCATTACCTATTTATATTCCTGCTATGTTGTGATCAGCGGCTCCGAAATTGCCCATGTGTATTTTGATACTGTCGTTAACTTTATTTTTGTTATTCTAACCGGTCGCTATCTTGAGGCCATGTCCAAACGCCTGGCAGTACAGTCCTCTCAAAGGCTGCTGGATCTGCAGCCTAAAATCTCTACCCTGATTGAGGGTGATGAAACAAAAATTGTACCCATTCGGGCCCTGAAAGAAGGTGACTGGGTACTGGTTAAAGCTGGAGAAAAAATTCCGGTGGACGGTGTCATCCTCAAAGGTGAAGGGATTATTGATGAGTCCATGCTGACCGGGGAATTTGTGCCGGTAGCCAAATTTAAAGGTGATTATGTTTCAGCAGGTACTACCAATAAAGACGGTGTACTGACCATTGAAGTGAAAAACACCCTGAAAAATACTGCCCTGGGTAAAATTATTCATCTGGTGGATGAAGCTCAGTCAACCAGGGCTCCGATTCAATGTACTGCGGATCGTATTATTCCCTGGTTTGTTTCTGTGACTCTGGTTCTGGCAACCTTAACCTTTTTCTTCTGGGTAAATAAGGACTTTGAACTGGCTTTAATGGCAGCCACTTCAGTGTTGATTATTACCTGCCCCTGTGCCTTTGGTCTGGCCACTCCTATGGCTATTGCTGTGGCCACAGGGGTCGGTGCGAGGATGGGGGTACTGGTAAAACATGGGGCGGTACTGGAGATATTATCTTCAATTAAAGATTTTATATTTGATAAAACCGGTACTCTGACTCAGGGCAAGATGCTGGTCAGTACCCTGTATGATATACCGTTGGATCAAAGCGGCAGGATAGAGCCCATTAATGTTGATGAAGAGCATATGGCACAACTGGATCAACGTCAGAAATCCATTCTGTCACTGGCCTGGTACCTGGAAAAACAGTCGGAACACATGATTGCCAGAGCCATAGTCAGTTTTGCTCAGCAATACGCTTTACAGCACTGGATTCGACAGACCCTTAAAAGCAGTGATGATGATCTGGAGCATATTAAGGTAATATCAGGTTCAGGAATACAGGCCAGTTACCAGAACAGACAGGTGGCCATCGGACATCTGAACTGGATAAAAGAGAAGGCTTCATTGTCATCGAACCTGGTCGCAAAACTTGAACAGGAAATGCAGCAATACCATGTCAGTGGCAGCAGTGTGGTTTATATCTGGGTTGAGGCACAGGCTTTAATGGCCTTTGTGGTGGAAGATAAATTACGTGAAGATGCACCTGGTATAATTAAAAAAATGCATGAACAGGGTTTTCATGTTACCTTGTTAAGTGGTGATAAACAGGAAGTGGCTCAATATATGGCGGATAAGCTGGGTATTGAGGAAGTGATTGCAGAAGTGATGCCGGATCAAAAAGATCAAGTCATTCAGCAAAAACAGCAACAGGGGCTGAAGGTGGCTATGGTTGGTGATGGCATCAATGATGCTCCGGCTCTGGTCAGAGCGGATGTAGGTATAGCCATGGGTTCGGGTACTGATGTTTCTATAGAAAGTGCGGATGTTATCCTGGTCAATGGAGAACTGGTAAAAATTCCGCTGGCAGCCGAATTATCCCGGGCAACACTGACAACTATTAAGCAGAATATCGGCATTTCTATTGTCTATAATATTATTATGGTGCCGCTGGCCATGGCCGCTATGATCACACCGCTGGTCGCAGCGATTTCCATGCCCTTAAGTTCTTTGCTGGTGATTGGTAATGCCGCCAGGTTGCGCTGGCGCTTTAAAAATAAATAACAGGAAATAATAAATGGATGTCATTTACGGTTTAATCCCCAGTATGATTATTATCGGTATTATCCTGGTGGTGATCCTGTTCTGGGCCATAAAATCAGGACAGTTTGATGATCTGGAAGGTGATGCTCACCGTATTCTCCTGGACGAAGATCTTGCGATGGATGAAAAAAACACGCACAATAATAAACAGCAGGAAAATTCAACTAGTCAGACAGACGGTCATACAGGCAGTCTGTCTGAAAAAATACCCGGAAAAAAGGAAAATCAAGGGTAAACCAGCATAGCAAAAATCATATTTGAATATTAATATATACTAAATTAAATTTTCATTTTAATATCAATAAAATGATACCGCAGGAGTGTTTTATGAATAAAATTACAAAATTGATGGTAGGTACCTCATTACTGGCAGCTTCCGTTGCCGCTTCGGCATGGAATTTTGGTGGGGATTCCTGGAGTTGGGGAAAAGATTATTCCTATAATAGTGGCCCGTACAGCAATAGCTGGGGAAGTGGCGGCCCATGGGGCAATAATAATCGCTGGGGTGGCAACCGCTGGGGCGGTAATGATGCACCCTGGAACTGGGGTGGCGGTAGAAATGGCTGGGGTGGAAACAGTGCACCCTGGAACTGGGGTAATGGTAGAAACGGTTGGGGCGGTAACAATACACCCTGGAACTGGGGTAATAATAACCGTCGCTATTATGGTGGTCCTGGTGCTTATGGTCCAGGTCCTGGTTATGCTGCACCAGGCCCTATGTATGGCCCAGGCCCTGGCAGTAACTTTGATCCGGCTGCAAACCCATACATTAACCCACCACCCGCTCCGGAAGCACCGGTTCTGGAACAGCCTGCTGCACCAGCAGCTCCGGCTACAGAAGCTGCACCTTCTCAAACTACTGTGACTCAATAGTCACTTTTCCTCTCATTCCCACGCTTCTGCGAGGGAATCGAGAAGTAAAACAATAAAAAAGGGAGCTAAATAGCTCCCTTTTTTATTCATTGGCTTTTTGCTTATTAAATTAAGCCGCCATAGTCATAGCAGACTTAAGTTTTTTCATTGCATTGTTTTCAAGCTGTCTGACCCGCTCAGCAGAAATATCATATTTACCGGCCAGATCCTGTAAAGTGAGCTTGTCGTCACTTAACCAGCGTTGTGAAACAATGTCACGGCTGCGGTCATCCAGGGTCGCCAGTGCAGTATGCAGTAATTCTGATTCCCTGTCCTTACTATCAGAAGTGATCAGAGACTGTTCTGGTGATGGTTCAGCAGACTCAAGATAGTTAGCAGGGATAACCGGAGTATTTTCGTTATCCTCTTCATCATAACCATCAAAAGCATTGTCCTGATAAGTCAGGCGTGCTTCCATCTGTAGAACATCTTTAGTCGTTACACCCAGTTCTCTGGCAACGGTATTGACTTCTTCATCAGAGAACCAGCCTAGACGTTTTTTCTTACGGCGCAGGTTAAAAAACAGTTTGCGCTGTGCCTTGGTAGTGGCAATTTTAACAATACGCCAGTTACGCAGAATGTATTCATGAATTTCTGCTTTAATCCAGTGTACGGCAAAAGAAACCAGACGTACCTTTCTGGCCGGATCAAAACGCTTAACTGCTTTCATCAGGCCGATATTGCCTTCCTGGATCAGATCACCCTGGGGTAAACCGTAACCGCGATAGCCGCGGGCAATATGCACGACAAAACGTAAATGAGACATAATCATACGTTGGGCTGCATCCAGATCACCTTCATCCCTGACTTTTTTTGCCAGTTCGACTTCTTCTTCAGCCGTTAGCATGGGGATCGAGTTAACAGCACTGATATAGCTATCAAGGCTACCGGTAGAGACCGCCAATGGTAGAGCTAAAGATTTATCTGTCATGTGTTTCTTCCTCGTTTAAAAATTTCCGTTAATCGTAAGAAGCCATTCTTTATAAATATTGTTAAAGTAACGCTGTCAAAATCAATTACGGAGCAAAGAGTGTTATATAACCAGCTCTTTGACAGGAATGACGTTTACTTAATAAAAGTATTATATTTAACCCATTCCTATGCACTGGTAATTTTAGCACTCTTTAGTATAGAGTGCTAATTTTAAAAAAAGTTCAATAAATGTCAAAATATTTTTAACTTTTTTCAGCCTGAATCAAGCATATCAGAAATTATTAACCAAGTAAAATAATCAGGTATTTTATTGCTAATATACCCTTGTTTTTTAAAGGTATTTGTCGAGTCGATTAATAGTTTTCAGGTGGAATATTAACGCCATTCTGGATTAACCAGCCCCGATCCAGCTGCCATTTTATCTGTCGTATATCAGGTTCATCCAGAATAGTTTGTTCAATTTCTGTCTGTACCCGTGCCAGTTGTTCCCGGGCCTGCTGGTAATCATCTGAAAGCATGCTCAGGCCTTTAACCTGTGGAAAAATCAGGCCAATCACCTTACCGCAGGGGACTTCAGTTGATATAGGGCTATTAATAGTGGCAATTCCCTGATTAATGCGCAATACTTTAAAATGATAAGGGAAGTTACGGATCTCAGCCCTGTTTTCAAGTTTCTGGTTCAGTTCCCGAACACGTGCTGGCTGATAGAAAAAAGCAAACATCAGGCCGACACAGATGGTTATTAGTACCAGTGCGTATATTTTAGTTCCCTTATTCATTCATAATTCCCGGTTTGCGTCAGCAATAGCTTATGACAGGCAGACACTAATATATTAAAACAATAAATAATGGATTTATGTGAGTTATATTACTGAGATGATTAAATAGAGGGTGTACAGTATTATTTTATTATTAGGGGAATATTATGGGAAATACACTCTGGTTCATTACTATACTTCAGGAAAAACCCTGGCTGGGATTCTTAATTGGCCTGTGTTTTATGGCAGTAATGTTCTTATCAAAGAATCTGATTGTTTATCTGTACGCAAAAAACTCAGAAAAGAAAGCAAAAGAGGCGTTGGCTGCTGAGTCAAAACTGGATATAGTGGAAGATTAGTAAACCCTCTCCAGACGGAGAGGGTCAGGATAGTCTGTTGTAGTTGTTTATTTTTTAACCAGATCAGCCAGACGGGAACTGATACGGCCTGCCCAGAAATCCAGAACAGGGGCCACATCAGACAGTTGAACCTTATCCGTTTCATCTACGGCTTTGTCTCCAGACTCCAGATCAATAGCCTCAGCCAGCAGTTTGCCGTTGACTGAATCTACTACTTTAACTTCTGAAACCACCCGCAGTCTCTTATCAGAAGCACCACTGGCTCTGGAAATACCAGTAACCGCTGCTGCAATGGGAATATACTGATAGGCTTTCATATCATCATAGCTGAGATACACACTGGTAATAGCTGCCTGTACTCTGAGAGTGCCGGGACCGGCCTGATCCACTACACTAAAATTCTGTGACAGTTTCTGTTTCAGCAGTGCCTGGTAACGGTCAGCTATTTTTACCAGCAGAGTCTGATCCACTTCATTGGTTGCATTGTCGGGAGTAATAATCAGCACCTTGTCCACTATTACATTGCTGTACTGAGACCAGTCAACGCCTGAAGCGACATAACTTTTAGCATTATCATTAGTGGCAGAATCAGTCAGTACGGAGTAATCACTTAAAAAACCGGAATATTTGTCTTCACTCACTGTATTTTGTGCACAACCACTTAGAAATGCACCGGCAATAAACAGTGCGGGTAAAAGTTTTTTCATTTTAGAGCCCTTTAGGAAGGTTAGGATATTCATTTATAGCAGTAATAATAAATTACTGTATCAAAAATAATAAAGCCGGGTCAACCGATCAGTGAAGATTGAGTTTTATATTATTTGGGTTCTATTTCTTTTAAATGTCTGCTTACTGCCATTCGTGCACCCAGCCAGCCCAGAATACAACCAGACAGCAGCAGGGCCAGACTGGTGTTAATGCCCATTAAGCCCAGGGAAAATAACTCGCTGTTATTGTATAGCGACGATAAATGGGTCAGTGGATTGCTGATCATAAGCAGGGACAGGTTGACCAGTAATATGGCTATCAGACTGCCGAACAGGCCGTACCAGAAACCGGTATAAAGAAACGGCCGGCGAATAAAACTATCGGTGGCACCAATCAGTTTCATCACCACAATTTCACTGCGCCGGTTTTCAATGGCCAGGCGAATGGTATTACCGATGATGAGTAATACGGCCAGCGCCAGTAATGCACCAATGATAAAAATCCCCCGCTGAGCAATATGAATTATGGCATACAGACGCTGCAGCCACTGAATATCCAGTTGAACCAGGTCAACTTCCGGCAGTTTTTTTAAATCGGCCAGCAGGCGGTTGATCGGTTCCGGCTCATTATGCGTCAGGCTGGGATAAACTATCAGTAAGTGAGGCAGGGGATTATCCTTTAATGCCTTAAGGGCATCGCCAAAACCGGAATTTTCCTGAAATTCCTTCAGGGCCTCAGCCCGATCAATATGTTTGACCTGGGCTATTTCAGGGTAGGCATTGAGTTTTTTCTGTAGCCGCTCAATGGCCTGAGTACTGACATCCTGTTTCATAAACAGTGATATCTGGTTAATGCTGTCAAAATCACCGCTGAGCTGTTTGGCGTGATCCAGTATGACATACAGGCCTGCAGGCAAAGCCAGTGCAATACCCAGAGCGGCAGCCGTGAGCAGGGTTGAGAAAGGTGTACGGCTGAGCAGTCCCAGGGAATAAAAAAACACCTGCAGATGACGGATAAAAAATTCTTTAAAGCGTGAAGAAAAGCTGGGACGCAGCTGTCTTAACTGAACCTGGTTTTCGGTGCCGCTGGATTGTCCCGCCATTAGTTTTCCTCCGCCGTCAGCAACTGACCATGCTCAAGGTGGACAATACGCTTATCCAGTTGATTAATCAGGGGAATATCATGGGTAGCAATTAATACTGTGACGCCCACCTGGTTAAAGGCCATAAACAGATCCATAATTTCCAGGGACAGATCGGGATCCAGGTTACCGGTCGGTTCATCAGCCAGCAGCAGAGCCGGTTTATTAACTACGGCACGGGCTATACTGACTCGTTGCTGCTCACCCCCGGAAAGGGTAACCGGGTATTTTTTTTCATAACGTAGCAGGCCTACTTTATCCAGTGCGGCATGCACCCGTTTTTTAACTTCACGGGAAGAAAAACCGCTAATAATCAGGGGCAGGGCGACATTATCAAAAACAGTCCTATCATACAGTAACTGGTAATCCTGAAAGATAATACCCATATTGCGACGCAGGTAGGGCAGGGTATGACGGCTGACTTTATGCAGATTTTTACCGCCGATAATGACATTACCGGTGGTAGCCCGCTCAATCAGGGCTATTAACTTAAGCAGAGTACTTTTTCCGGCACCGGAATGCCCGGTTAAAAAAGCCATTTCCCCCTGACGCAGATGAAAATTAACATTACTTAATGCTTCATTCCCCCCCGGGTAACGCTTACTGACCTGATCAAACAGAATCATAAAAACCAACAGCCCTTTATTATTATTCTTCTAAAACCTAAAACCTAAAACCTCTTTCACTCTTCCCGACTTAATAAAGCCTGGACAAATTCTTTAGCATCAAAGGGCCGCAGATCATCAATACTTTCCCCTACCCCAATAAAGCGAATAGGAATATTCAGTTTTTTGGCGATGGCAAAAATAATCCCGCCCTTGGCGGTGCCGTCAAGCTTGGTGACTGTAATACCGGTCAGACCCACGGTATTATTAAATTCCATAGCCTGGTTCAGGGCATTCTGCCCGGTACCGGCATCCACCACCAGCATAATTTCATGGGGGGCGGTGTTATCTATTTTGGATGCGACCCGTTTGACCTTGGCCAGTTCGTCCATTAAGTTGGACTGGGTGTGCAGGCGCCCGGCGGTGTCAGCAATAACAATATCAATATTTCGTGCCTTGCCGGCCTCAATGGCATCATAGATCACCGAAGCCGAATCGGCACCGGTATGCTGGGCAATCACTGGAATATTATTGCGTTCACCCCAGACCTGTAACTGTTCCACTGCGGCCGCACGGAAGGTATCCCCGGCGGCCAGCATCACAGAATGGCCTTCGTTCTGGAACTTTTTGGCCAGCTTGCCGATGGTTGTGGTTTTACCGGCACCATTAATGCCCACCATTAAAATCACATAGGGCTGTTTAGTGGTGTCAATACTAAAGGGGATATTAACCGGCTCCAGCAGTGCCGTCATTTCTTCTTCCATGGCCTGAAACAGAGAGTCGGCATCAGAGAGCTGTTTGCGGGAAATGCGGTCTGTCAGGTTTTCAATAATGGCCATGGTGGCCTCAACACCCATATCGGACACCAGCAGCTGAGTTTCAATTTCTTCCAGCAAATCATCATCAATTTCCTTTTTGCCCAGAATAACATTGCTGATCCCTTCAGTTATGGAACTGCGGGTCTTGCTCAGGCGCTGTTTCAGCCGACCGAATAAACCCTTCTTACTCTCGGGTGCAGGATTTTCCTGTTCGGTCTTTTCAGGAAGATTATTTTCGGTACTGGAAGCCGCTTCAGGAGCCTGCTCCTGAGTTAAATCAGCATTATCTGAGGAACTGTTTTCCTTTTTATCGGTCTCTTTATTGCGCTTTATAAAACTGAACATAGAGTATGTGTTTTCCCGGTTAACAGATAAATGTGTCTGGCTAATGCCTGTATAGAATGAATTTAAACTTTATCTAAGTTATATTAGCCCATTAAAATAAATCAGCATTAAACCCGTTATTAGAACTTTTCAAAACTTGTTTTGTAAAAAGTTCTTATCCTGGTGATTTTACCTGATAAACCTGTAAAAAGTTAGGAAATAGGAAGAGAAGATCCTTATGACAGGAAAAAACCTGAACAAAATACCACTAAAAACCTTAATCACAGGATTTAGCAGTCTGTTAATGCTTTTGTTTGTAAATACGGCACTGGCAGAAACCGTTCAATCGGATATACAGGCAGATAAACAGAGAGATAAAAGTGTCTATGAAAAAATGCTGCCCAATGGCATGAAAGTTATTGTCAAACCTGACCATCGTGCGCCGGTGGTGGTATCCCAGGTCTGGTATCGGGTAGGCTCCAGCTATGAAAGCGGTGGGACCACCGGTGTGTCCCATGTACTGGAACATATGATGTTTAAAGGCACAAAAAAATTTCCGGCCGGTGAATTCAATAAAATTATTGCCCGTAATGGCGGTGATGATAATGCCTTTACTTCCAAAGACTATACTGCCTACTACCAGAAACTGGAAAAAAGCCGTTTAAAGGTTAGTTTTGAACTGGAATCAGACCGTATGCGCGGCCTGTTATTACCGGAAGAAGAATTTAAAAAAGAAATCATGGTGGTGATGGAAGAGCGTCGTATGCGTACTGACGATAAACCACAGGCGCTGACTTATGAACAGTTTAATGCCACCGCTTTTGACAGCAGCGGCTACCACAACCCCGTTATCGGCTGGATGGATGATCTGAAAAATATGACGGTCGATGATCTGCGCCAGTGGTATGAACGTTATTATGCACCCAATAATGCCACTCTGGTGGTGGTCGGTGACGTTGAACCGCAGGCCGTGTTTAAACTGGCCGAACAGTATTTTGGCCACCTGAAACCTTTCAAGGTGAAATCGGTCAAGCCGCGTATTGAAGTGGAACAGAAAGGCCCCAAACAGGTGGAAATGCTGCTGGAAGCTAAACTGCCCTATCTGGTCATGGGCTATAAAGTTCCGGTAACCAATACTGCTGAACAACAATGGGAACCCTATGCTCTGGATTTGCTGGCCGGACTCCTTGACGGTGGAGACAGTGCCCGTTTTAGTAAACATCTGGTCAGAGGACGCAAAATTGCTACGTCTGCCGGAGCCGGTTATTCCCTGGAATCCCGTATGCAGACCCTGTTTTTACTGGACGGTACTCCCGCTAAAGATGTAACTGTGGATGAGTTAAAAGCTGCCCTGCTCAAGGAAGTGGAAGATATAAAACAGAACCCGGTATCCGAAGAAGAACTGCAGCGGGTTAAAGCTCAGGTGATTTCATCGGCGGTTTATGAGCAGGATTCCATGTTTTATCAGGCCATGAAAATCGGCATTGCTGAAACAACGGGTATCGGCTGGGAAGAACAAAGCCGTTATGTGGAGCGGATTCAGGCCATAACCCCGGAACAGATCCAGCAGGTAGCCCGTAAATACCTGATCCCTAAAACACTGACCATTGCTCGTTTAACCCCGATTGATAAACAGGCTCAAAACCATCAGTCTCAAAAGAATGCGGCTAATGCAAAAGCAGAAACAGCCAGCACGGAGGTTAAATAACATGCGCTATAAAAGTTTTAAATTAAAAACCGTTCTTATTCTGGCTCTGGCTGTTACTTCCCTGAGTCTTTTAACTGCGGCAGGCTATGCCCAGACGAGTAAAACTGACGGCCATACTGATCGTGTTGGAAAAGTCAGCCGCTGGTACACCCATAACGGCATGGAAGTCTTGTTCCAGAAAGCCGATACCCTGCCTATGATTGACTTTCGCCTGATATTTGATGCCGGTGCGGCCAGAGACAGCAGTTTTAAGTCAAAAGACGGTATTGTGCTGGCCGGTCTGGCTAAGCTCACTAACGGTCTGGTCTTTGAAGGCACTAAAAATTTGAATGCCGATCAGATTGCCGAACAGTTTGCTTCCCTGGGTATTGACTATGGTAACGGCAGTTATCGGGATATGGCTTTAATTAATATTCGTACCCTGAGCTATGACAAACAGAAAAATGGAGCCTTAAAACTGCTGACCGAAGTTCTGGCCAATGCCAGTTTCCCCAAGGAAGCGATGCAGCGTGAAGTGGCCAGGATGTTGGTACAGCTGGATTATATTGAACAGACTCCGTCTAAAAAAGCCTCCCGTGCCTTTTATGAAGCCCTGTATAAAAATCATCCCTATGGCACACCGCCCGGCGGCAATAAAGACAGCCTTAAGGCTTTAACGCGGGATGATCTGCTTAACTATTATAAACAGTATTATGTAGCAAAAAATGCGGTACTGGCTATTGTAGGCGATCTAAGTGAACAGCAGGCGCGGGACTATGCCGAACAGATCAGTGCGGCTTTACCGGAAGGCAGAAAAGCCGCGCAATTACCTTCAGCACCGCAGCTGGCTAACGCCGAAGAAGTCCGCATTAACCATGCTTCCACACAAACCACCGTACTTATGGGCCAGCCCGGGATTAAACGCGGTGATAAGGATTATTATGCGCTTTATGTCGGTAATCACATTCTGGGCGGTAGTGGTTTCAGTGCCAGGTTAATGAAAGAGGTGCGGGTCAAACGCGGCTTAACTTATAGTATAGGCAGTTATCTCATACCCATGCATGCCGAAGGGCCTTATCAGTTCAGTTTTACCACCAAGCAAAGCTCAACTCAGGAAGCCATTGATCTGGTCAGAAAAAATCTGAGGCAGTATATTGAAAAGGGGCCGACTCAGGAGGAGCTGGAAAATGCCAAACTGAATATTACCGGCAGTTTCCCTTTAAAGCAGGCCAGTAATAAAGACATTGTGGAAAATCTGGCCGTAATAGGCTTTTATGATTTGCCTCTGGATTATCTGGACAAATACAATGCCCATATTGAAGCCGTTACCCTGGAGCAGATAAAGTCCGCCTTTAAACACCGGGTACATCCCGATAAAATGGCAACCATTATTGTGGGCCCGGAAGTTGAAAAACTCACAGACTAGAAAAAAGCCCTTAGCTAAAGGTAAAAAAACGGTTGTAAAAAAAGGCAGTAATGAACTGCGCATTATCGGCGGCCAGTGGCGCGGGCGTAAACTGAAGTTCCCAGACGGTGAAGGTCTGCGTCCCACCATGGATAGGGTCAGAGAAACCCTGTTTAACTGGCTGCAGGCCGATATTGCCGACGCCCGCTGTCTGGACCTGTTTTCCGGCAGCGGTGCGCTTGGGTTTGAGGCTCTGTCACGTTTTGCGGCTCAGGTCGTTATGGTGGATAACAATCCCCAGGCCATAAAAATGCTCCGCAGCAATCTGGCTTTATTAAAAGCGGACAATGCTCAGGCGGTACAAATGGATGCAGCCGCTTATCTACAGCAGGAAAATATCGGCCCTTTTGATATTGTTTTTCTAGACCCGCCGTTTAACCAGCATTTAGTAGAAAAATTTTGCCAATTACTGCACCAGTCCAACTGCCTGTCAGAACAGGCGGTTATTTATATCGAAATGGAAAAAAACACACCATTGCCTCAACTGCCCGAACAGTGGCATATTGTTAAAAATAAAACGGCTGGACAACTGGCTTATTATTTAATTGATACCTCAATGGAGCAATACTGAATTTCCAGTAAGATGTTTTTTATTGTAAACAAAAGACACTGTCTGTTTTTTTTACACTTTTGAAGTCTGTTTTTAGAGGAAAAATATAAATACTGTAAATTCAAAGGGTTGGGGGGATGGCATAAAAAATGCTTTGTTACTAAAGTGTATTAACTAAAATATTAGGACAGTGAAATGAAAAAATTAATTAATTTATTTATATGCTCATTTGTTACTTTGTTTATAGGTGTGGCTAATGCTACAGTTATTACAATGGAGCCAGGTGATCGTTATGCAGACAATGGTTTTAATATCGAGTTGGGTATTGCCGATAATTTATTTGCTAATCCTTATGGTGATGGTACACCGGGATATAACACTGTATTGACTTCTGGGAACTATGTAGCATATCAATATATTGATAATAGATCTATTAGCTTAATTAGTGGTGGTACATGGGATTTTACAGGGGCTTTTTGGGCATCAGCCTGGGATAGTACCAACCAGCTTACTTTAAAAGGGTATAATGGTGCAAACTTGTTATACTCCACTACTAATGATGTTTATAGGCAGACTAAGCAATGGATTCAATCTGATTTTATTGGTATTACTCGTTTAACTATAGCTGGTTCAGGAACTCAGATAGCATGGGACAATTTTACATTTAACGAATCTGAATCTATTCCAGAACCAGCACCAATGGCACTAATTGGATTAGGATTAGCTGGAATTGGTTTTTTAAGAAAAAAGAAAGCTGTTGAATAAGACAAAAATTGTTCTGTGTGTAAAAAAGCCCCGGTGAAAACCGGGTTTTTTTTGCATAAGATATATATTAAATTGATGCTCCTAAATGATATTCTTTGTTTTTAAAGTTTAAGGTAATAATTTATGGAAAAGCAAAGAAACCCGGGTGTTTCCCGTGATAACCGGATATCAGATGAAGGTCTTAAACGGCTGGAAAAACACTTGAACGGCGGAACAAAAATGACTCAGATGGTTCTGGAGCAATGGATAAAGCGTTATGGTGAACCTGCCAGAGAGTTAATTAAACGCTACCGGCCCGAACTGGAAGTGTAATTAATGCTGGTATGCGTTGCTTTGGCAAGGTAAAATAAGTATCTGTTAATATAGATGCCGGAAAAAACATGCTGTTTGAAGTCACTGAAGAAGAAAGAAAAAAAGCCAAAATTCCCCATGACCTGTTCCTGGTGAACCTGATAGGTAACCATATTCTGATTTTTGTGGCAACGTTGGGTATGGCTTCCAGCTGGGCCTGGCCAATGCTGGCTGTGCCGCTGATTTCGCTGTCTATTTTAGGCAGTATTATTGTTTTAAGTCATAAATCCAAAAGCAATAATGCATCCTGGTTTGAAATGTGCCACTGGCAAATTGCCGTTAAACGCAGCTGGTTTTTTATTAAAATGATCCTGCTGCTGATGACAATTGGTGCAATTGGTATTTACGGCTATACCAATCTGGGCTGGATGAAAGAAGCCGTATATGCTCTGATTGGTGGCGTTTGTCTATTGCCGGTCATGGTCACTACCCTGATCCTGATTTTAATGGAATCGGATGCCCTGCACAGTGCCGATCTGGGTAAATTACCCGACAGTATGGTTGAAAAATACCCCGTACCATCCAATGTAAAAGTTATAGTAGAAGAATAAGCGGATACTTATGGTTAATGCTGTCTATCCAGGAACGTTTGATCCCATTACTAATGGTCACATAGACATGGTGATGCGAGCCACAAAAATGTTTGAAAAAGTGATTGTGGCTGTAGCGGATAGCACCGGCAAACAACCCCTGTTTAATTTACAGGAACGGGTTGAGCTGGCCAGCCGGGTGTTAAGTGAGCTGCCCGGTGTTGAAGTCATTGGTTTTAATACCCTGCTGGTGGATTTTGCCAGAAAACATAATGCCTCGGTGATTCTAAGAGGGCTTAGAGCCGTTTCAGATTATGAATACGAGTTCCAGCTGGCGGGTATGAACCGTAATCTGGCACCGGATATAGAAACGATCTTTCTGACCACGGCGGAAAATTATGCTTTTTTATCTTCCAGCCTGGTCAAAGAAGTGGCCAGATTAGGCGGTGATGTCAGCCGCTTTCTGCCACAGCAAGTAATAGCTGAAATAAAAAAGAAATTAGGTTAATATATCGACACCTGGCAGGGTGGACAGCGTTCATATTTCCTTTGCTTCTCTTTATTGCAAGTTTTAGATTGGAGAAAGGGATATTGAGGGGGAACCTGGTAAAACCAGTGTTCAGTAACCGTTTTGAAGCACAGGCATTGCAACGCCTTGTTTCAGTTACAAACTTATTAATTATTAAGATTATCTATTTTGGAGGTTTCCAATGGCGTTATATATCACTGATGAATGTATTAACTGTGATGTGTGCGAACCCGAATGTCCCAATGAAGCGATTTATATGGGTGAAGAGATTTATGAAATCAACCCTGATCTCTGTACCGAATGTGTCGGCCACTATGATGAACCTCAATGTGTGGAAGTTTGTCCTGTTGACTGTATCCCCAAGGATCCGGATCACGAAGAAACCTATGAAGAGCTGATGGAAAAATACAAAAAACTGACGGGTGGTTAATTTTCCCCTTACTTATTTTGTGTTTAAGTCTTCATTTTATAAAAAACCCCTTAAATAAAGATCAATTTAAGGGGTTTTTTTTGGCCTGAAAAAGTGCCTGTGAGTATACTTTACATTCTCTTTAAGAAAAAAACTGAGATAAAAATGCTGAAAAAATATCTGTTGCTGTTCCTTATACCGACTATTGGCCTGTGTTTAATGACGGTACAGGCTGAAACTGTCAAAACACCGCCACAGGCAGCCATTGCATCAGCCCATCCTCTGGCGACAGAAGCCGGTAAACAGATCCTGCTGCAGGGCGGTAACGCTTTTGATGCGGCGGTGGCAGTAACGGCGGCTCTGGCCGTAGTGGAACCGTACAGCTCCGGTCTGGGTGGTGGCGGATTCTGGCTGATCCGGGATGCCGGAAAAAATAAAACTATTATGCTGGACGGGCGTGAAAAGGCTCCGGCCAAAGCCACCAGGGATATGTATCTGGACAGTGCAGGTAATTATATTGCTAATAGTTCTGTTAATGGACCGCTGGCTGCAGGGATCCCCGGTACTGTGGCTGCTATGGTACACCTGTCGGAACAATACGGGGTACTGCCTCTGAAACAGGTTTTACAGCCGGCCATACACTACGCTGAACAGGGCTTCAGCGTTACTGAACATTATCAGAAAATGGCACAATTTCGTCTGTCCGTACTGCAGTCTTACCCGGAATCCGCCAGAATTTTTCTGCATAATAATCAGGTGCCGGAAATTGGTTATAAGATTGTACAGACTGATCTGGCAAAAACCCTGAAGCAGATAGCGAGAACCGGCGGCAAGGATTTTTATCAGGGCATTACCGCTACTAAAATGGTTAATGCGGTAAAAAAAGCAAAGGGGATCTGGCAGCTGGATGATCTGAAAAACTACCGTCTTAAAGAAAGACAGCCGATTACATTTAAGTATCGTGATATGCAGGTTATTTCTGCAGCTCCGCCCTCATCAGGTGGTATTGCACTGGTTGGCATACTGCAGATCCTGCAAAATTATAATCTGCAGTCTATGGAGCAGGCTCAAAAGGTGCATCTGACTGTAGAAGCCATGCGCCGGGCTTATCGGGACCGGGCTGAATACCTGGGAGACAGTGATTTTGTTAAGGTTCCGGTTAAACGTTTAACTCACCCATATTATGCTCAGGGGCTGGCTGCCGGTATCCGGCTGGACAAAGCCACGCCCAGTGACAGCCTGCCGGGTATTATCAAAGCGCCGGAAGGTCAGGACACCACCCATTTTTCCATTATAGATACCCAGGGCAATATGGTGTCTGCTACCATGAGTATTAACTATCCTTTTGGCTCCTGTTTTACGGCCAGGGGAACCGGAGTGTTACTTAATGATGAAATGGATGATTTTTCAGCCCGTCCCGGCACACCGAATGTTTACGGTCTGGTCGGCGCAGAAGCCAATGCCATTGAACCGGGTAAACGTCCCTTATCCAGTATGAGTCCTACTATTGTGGAAACCAGACAGGGTGTGGCCCTGATTGGTACCCCGGGAGGCAGTCGTATAATCACCATGGTGCTATTGGGTATTTTAACTATGGAACAGGATTTTGATCCACAGCAATGGGTCAGCCGTGCCCGTTTTCATCACCAGTACCTGCCAGATAGTATTTTTTATGAGCCGGATGCCCTGTCAGAAGATACCTTGCAGGCATTACGGCGGATGGGTCATAAAACCACTGCACTGGATTCGGTGTACGGCAATATGCAGGCTATTGCCTGGGACTATGCCAACGGGGTAAAAGCGGCCTCCGATCCTCGGGTAGAAGGTGAAGCAGTCGTTTTTGATGTGCCGGATGTACCATTAGTGAAAAAATAGCAGACAAAAGAAAGGCCCCGATGTTTCCAAAGGGGCCAAAATGTTTTTTCACTTATTTGTACCAACACATTAAAATGTACAAACAGCAAATGGTTAATGCTTGTGAGCCTTTAAATAATACGAGTAAGGAGAACGTATCACTTTAAATTCTCTAACCGTAAAATATCAAACAATATTGGAGAGTAAGGAATATTGCTCAACTTTACATACTTTAATAAAAGCATTTAGTGTGCCAACTTTATCGTTTCTTAAAAACATATAAACATCAGGGGCTTATTAAATGCAAACCCGAACCATGATTGATAGCTTGTTGTGATATATCAAACCTGACGCGAAATATCGCGTTATATATCGTGCGGTGTCTGAAATACCACTTTAAAAAAGTATTTTATATAATTGATTTATAAATATTCAGTGAGATCCGCTAATGTAAATACAGGGTTTTGCGGAAGTGTCATAATATTCAGGATTGATTAAGATTTATCTGTTAAAATCACATTTTTAGATTAACCGGAATTTTTTATTATGCATACCAGGAAGATTTCTATATTAGCTGTTCTGGCTTCAGCTTTAACATTATTGCTCAGTTCCACTGTTTTTGCCCTTGGTGAAGGCCTGGAAAAAGTAACTGACAGCGTGGTGGATGTCGCTAAAGATATTGGCGAAGGTGCCAGTGAGCTGGCTGATGATGTAAAACAGAGTGCCGGTATTGATTCTACCGCAGCAGAAATCAACCAGCGTTCACAGGCAGCTTTACAGAAACTGTATAAATCCAGTCCGTTTGCTCTGGAGTTGTCCAAAAAAGCCAAAGCCATTCTGGTTTTTCCTAAAGTTATTAAGGCCGGTTTCGGTGTGGGTGGTCAATATGGAGAAGGTGCGCTGTATCAGAGAGGTCGTGTCAATGGTTATTACAGCCTGACAGCCGGTTCCTATGGTCTGCAGATCGGTGCTCAGAAATACGGTTATGCCATGTTTTTTATGGATGATAAGAGCCTGAATTACTTACTGGAGAATAACAGCGGCTGGGAAATCGGTGCAGGGCCTTCTATTGTACTGGTGGATGAAGGTATGGCCCGTTCATTTACCAATACGACTGTGACTGAATCGGTTTATGTGTTTGCCTTTGCACAGGAAGGTCTGATGGCCGGAGTGGGTATACAGGGTTCCAAAATTTCCAGAATTATGCCGAAGTAAAAAACCACTGATAAGCAGGGTTTGCTTCGGTTCAGGCCGGATAGAGTTATTTCCCAGACTGATTATCAGGCAAGGTTTTCTCCTGAACCTGATCCGAAAGTTTTATCATCTCATCATATATTTCCCAGGCAGCCATGGCTTCAGTCTGGGAAACTTTCTGTATCGCATAACCCAGGTTAACGACCACATAATCCCCAATAGCTACTGTTTCGTCCTGCAGCATAAACAGACTCACGTCACGCTCAATACCTTTAGCTTCACAACGTGCTATAAACCTGTCGATTTCAATGACTTTCATGGGTATAGCAAGACACATACGGAGCCCTTATTAAGCTGTTGACTGGGTCAAGCTTAACATAATTTGAAATATCGCTTAACACAGTAAAGATCAGTTGATGTTGAGATAGATCATTTTTGATTAAAAAAAGTCCAAAAATACTTGATAAATTCCACAAAAAAAGTAATGTTGTTATTAGGAAATGTATAACCTTATACATTTTGAGGGGGCTGAATGACTGTTATTCTCGGCATCGGCAATACCTTACTAAAGGACGAAGGTATTGGTATTCATCTTCTCGATTATATTCAAAAAGCTTATCCTCAATGGGTGCAGCAGTTTGATATTCAATTAATCGACGGGGGAACTTTGAGCTTTGATCTGCTCACTCTTATCTGCTCCACTCAAAATCTCATTATTCTTGACGCAGTCCGCTTAAAACAGCCCGCCGGCAGTGTGTACTGTCTGCAGGATCAGGCTATGGATCAGTTTCTTGCCCAGCCGGGTAAAAGCGTGCATGAAGTTTCCCTGCAGGATCTCTTTGATATGAGCCGTCTAACGGAACAGTTACCCGAACATCGAGCTCTAATTGGTATTGAGCCGGAAACCATTGACTGGGGCAGTCAGCTGACTTCAGACGTTAATCATTCCCTGTCTGAAGCAGGCAATAAAGTTAAACAGGTACTGGAACTATGGGGCGTTATTGACAGTCCGGTTCAGCCATTAGAAGCTAAAAATATATGCAGCACTTATCCGATATAAAAATAGCCGTGGATAATCCGGCACTGGAAACCGGTAACCTGCCCGGTATTCTCAGTGAAATAGAGCAGGCACTGGAAGAACTGCTGAATTCAAAACAGGTGCACCGTATTGATTTACGTGCCATGCCATGGTCGGCAGGAGAAGAACATAAGCTGGAACAGATGCTGGGCAGGGGTGAAGTCACAATAGAACTCAATGCCCTGGGTAAAAGTATTTTTCAGGAGACCCGCTATAGCGGTGTCTGGCTGATCAGCCATTATAATGAGGCAGAGGAGCTTATCGGTAAAATAATTGAAATCAGTTTCCTGCCGGAGATGGTCTTTGCCCAGCAGGAAGATATCAGCCGGGGGCTGG
>JALVDE010000335.1 GCA_027009375.1 Gammaproteobacteria bacterium | reverse complement strand
CTTCATAGGGTACAGAGTGATCCCAGCGGGCAGTATGAAATTTTGCACCCTGAAAGGTTTCCGCACCTTTTATTTTCGGAATATGTGGATTGGCCAGTACGCCGCTGGTGTCGATCACAAAACGGGCCGTATAGTGTTCCCCGGATTCAACTTCAATATGCCAGAGATGTTCCTGCTCATTATAAGTCAGTTGAGTGACATTCTGCCGGGTTCGGGCATGCTGTCTAAGTCGGAATTTGTCAATAATATAATTGGTATAGTTCAGCAGTTCACTTTGCGGTGAATAGGTTTTTTTAAAAGGGTAAGGAATAAAGGACACAGAATACAGGCCGGTAGGGATATCCACCTCGGCTCCCGGATAGGCGTTAGCCTGCCAGGTACCGCCGATTTCAGCACTTCTTTCCAGGAGTACAAAATCATTAAACTGCTTTTTCTGTAAACTGACGGCCGCCAGTAAGCCCGAAAATCCAGTACCGATAATTACGGTCTCAAAATATTGAGTATTTTGGGAAGTTTTTTGTGGTGTATTTGCGGGTTCTGGCTCTGACATTGGATTCTTTTTTTGTCTAATACATTATCAGACCACAATTTTTCCATCCTGTCATGCTTATTATTGTATTTCTTATTTAAATTATTCCTGGCAGAGCGAACATTACCAATAATTACAATGCGTGTGATTTCAGAATAATTATTTGTAATGTTCAGATAGAAAGAAAAATTTATCGAGCCAGTTTGCTGTGTTCCGGCAGGGTGACATTGAGTTCCAGAATAGGGCAGTCATTATCATTGGTATCAAGCTGAACCTGAATGGCATCGGGTTCAATATCAACGTATTTGCTGATCACCTTCATAATATCTTCTTTAAGCTGGGGCAGATAATCAGCTTCATTGTGATGTTGCTGGCTGCGATGATGAGCGACAATGATCTGCAGCCGATCCTTGGCCAGGGCGGCGGATTTTTTCTTTTCCTTGCGGAAATAGTCCAGAATACCCATTACTTACCTCCAAAAACGCGAGAGAAAAAGCCTTTTTTCTCAACTGACAGAAACCGGTGTTCTACATCGTTACCCAGAAAGCGCTCCACCAGGTCATCATAAGCCTGTCCGGCAACACTTTCAGTATCCAGAATAACCGGGGCACCGGTATTGGAGGCCTGCAGAACGGTTTCGGACTCGGGAATCACACCCAGCAGGGGAATGGCCAGAATTTCAATAATATCATCGACACTGAGCATTTCGCCTTCTTCTACCCGTTTTGGGGAATAACGGGTGATAATCAGATGAGTTTTAACCGGAGACATGCCTTCAATGACCCGTCTGGTTTTACTGTCGAGAATACCCAGAATACGATCCGAATCCCGAACAGAGGAAACTTCCGGGTTGGTAACAATTAAAGCCTCATCAGCAAAAAACAGAGCTTTTAATGCCCCGGACTCAATCCCGGCCGGGGAGTCGCAGATAATATAGTCAAAAGTTTCAGACAGTTCATTGAGGACTTTTTCCACTCCTTCCTGGGTCAGGGCATCTTTATCGCGGGTCTGGGAGGCGGGAAGAATATGCAGATTTTCTACCCGCTTGTCCTTGATCAGTGCCTGATTAAGATTGGACTCACCATTAATAACATTGATAAAGTCAAACACCACCCGGCGCTCACAGCCCATAATCAGATCCAGGTTACGCAGACCGATATCAAAATCAATAATAACGGTTTTGTAGCCCTTTTGTGCCAGGCCGGTACCGAATGCGGCACTGGTGGTGGTTTTGCCAACACCACCCTTGCCTGAGGTCACTACAATAATTTTTGCCTTTTTTTCACTTTTTGACATTGTCTGATCGGTTCCTTTTGATTGTGCTGTGATGAATTGTTCAGGGTTGCGTTTGAAATTATGTGAGCGTATTAAGCAATCAGGTGATCCATTTCAAGCCGTTCATTGTGCATATAAACCTGTACTGGTGTGCCAATTTTATCCTCTGGAATATCTTCACTCAACAGGTAAATGCCGGCTATAGACACCAGTTCACTTTGCAGACTGTGACAGAAAATAGCGGCTGACTGATCACCCTGGACCCCAGCCATTGCCCGGCCCCGCAAAGTACCGTAAATGTGAATATTACCATCAGCCAGTACTTCGGCGCCGGCACTGACCGAACCGATAATGATCAGATCACCGCCTCGGGCATAAACCTGGCGACCTGAGCGAATGGTTTGTTTAACCACTTTGGCAGGTACTGTACCAGGGGGGGCAGCGGTATCGGCGGCTTCCCGGGGATTAGCTTCAGGTTTACGGTTATCTGCTGGTTGCCCGGTTTCCGGTTCCTGTATCTCCGGGGCTGAAATTTCTGGCGTCTGTTCTTCGGTTACTTCATTTTCCAGTATCGGGATCTCAGGTTCTGATGGCGGAGCTGCAGAGATTTTTTCCGCGCTATGCCTGGCTTCTGCCAGAACCGCCAGACCGGCTGCTTCCAGCAGGGTTTTAACGGCAGGCAGAGCACCTTTGACACCCACCGGAATAATGGACAGGGACAGTAAAATTTCTCTTAAATCAAAAAAATCCAGATTCTGCTGCTGTTCATTCAGGGCATGCAAATCAATAACCACCGGGGTCTGATTAAAAAAACCGGGGGCCATTTTTACCCGTTCGGTTAATTGTGTTTCCAGAAGTTTAAGATCATTGTCAAAAAGCTGTAATACCGTAAGGGTAAAAAGGCTCCCTTTGAGTTCAAAACAGGGTTTATCCATAAATTAGTACTGGTTCGGCTCGCTTGATTATTCGAGAATTTAAATTTTGAGAAAATGTAACGCTTTAGTTATTTCTATCCAGTTTCCACCCTGAACGGGTACGAAAAAAATTTGAATTAGTATATCAAAAAAGCAGGTTAAAAACTGATGTCAGTTCTAATTATTTAATTTAACTGCCAGGGGTGGTTTATCTATTATTCAGAATAAGTGCTAAAGGACTTTTTATTAGTGCTGTGTTAAAATTCCGCCATTAATAAAATATAACTATGTCCAATCAATAGCTTATTGTGCCGACAGTCATCAATTATGAAAAAAATATGCTTATTAAGTGATATTCCCGATCATCAGGCCATAACCTGTCCTTACGATGACAATTATTCCATGCTGGTGTATCGTGACGGTGACACAGCTTATGCTTATATTAACAGCTGCCCTCATGCCGGAGTCCCTCTTGAGTGGAATGCGGATCAGTTTATGAGCGCAGATGGTCTGCTGCTGCAATGCGGTACCCATGGTGCCCAGTTTGAACCGCCGACCGGGCATTGTGTGCATGGCCCCTGTAAAGGGGCGCATTTACATAAAATTGATATTAAGCTGATGGATGGCGTGGTCTATCAGGTTTGAACTTTTATTTCTTTTATCACTCTAAGAGCATGCTCTGAACTCTTTACTCAATCATAATTAAACCGAAATATAAATAATATTACCAATAGCGGAACATTTTAATGCTGAAAAATCTGTCTCTTTTTGAAAAACTGGCACTGGCTTATGTCACTGTATTTACCCTGGTTGGCTTTGTCTGGAGCTATTGGGATCATGACTCCTTTAAAAATATTTATGTTATAGAAGACGGTTTTACCGAGTGGTCTACAGTGGTTTTTCTGCTGATTGGTCTGGGCGTTACTCTAAAGCGTTTCTGGTTATTAAAAGCAGAACGTTCAAAAACTTTTCTGTTTATGACCTTTTTATTGGCCCTGTTATTCTTTTTCGGTGCCGGTGAGGAAATTTCCTGGGGTCAGCGGATTTTTAATGTGCAAAGCACCGAGTTCTTTGCACAACACAATGCCCAGGGTGAAATGAATCTGCATAACCTGGTGGTTAATGATACCAAGATTAATAAAGTAATTTTTGGCCGAGGTATCGGTATTATGCTGCTCTTGTATCTCTTTGTTCTTATTCCCTTATATAAGAAAAAAGAAGGTGTCAGGAAAGTGGTGGATAATCTGGCCATACCCATTGCCCAGAATTATCAGGTTGCCGCTTATGTCATTTTACTGGTGCTGGTACAGGGGCTTATGGTTTCGTCCAAAAAAGGTGAAATGCTGGAGTTTGCCGGTTCCATTATCTTTCTGCTGAATGTGGCCTATCCATATAACAAGGCACTTTTTGAAGCCAGACGTTCTGCCAGAGTCGGTTCCTGAACAGGCTAAAAGTATGCGACTCATTAAAACCCTGTTTTATTATTACCTGGCCATAGTCGGTATTTTTTTTACTGGCCGGGCGGTATTATTTGCCATTTATTATGACCGCTTTACCCAGAGTGATGTTAATTACTGGCTGACTTTTTTATATGGCCTGAGAATGGATAGCATCGTGGCCAGCGCTACTTTGCTGATCCCCCTGATTATGCTCAGCCTGTTTCCAAAAGCACTCAGCAAATTTGTTAACCGTTTTTTAACCGGCTATTTTTTAGTGGCTCTGTTGTTCTTTATCTATATAGAAAATGCCACGATTCCGTTTTTTGACGAATATGATGTACGACCCAATTTCCTGTTTGTTGAGTACCTGATCTATCCACAGGAAGTGTTTAAAATGATTTTTTCGGCCTATAAGCTGGAATTGCTGATGGCCTTTATTATGATGGCGCTGGTCGGTTATGCTTTTATCAGGGCTAAAAAACTGCATGATTTTACGCCCATATTTGAAATGCATTATTTCAAACGTTTCCTGCTGTTTTTCCCACTGGTGTTTATTCTCGCTCTGGGAATTCGTTCTTCTTTTGGTCACCGCCCGGCTAACCTTTCCGATGCTATGTACTCCAGTGATCGGGTGATTAATGAGATCACCAAAAACTCTATCTACAGTATTGGCTATGCCATTTACAGTGATAAAAAATACGGTAATAAAAAACTCACCAAATACGGTGAAATGGATATTACAGAAGCCATGCAGCGGGTCAGTAAGCGGCTTAATATCCCTTTATCTGATGGTGACTCACCCTTTCGTCGTCTGGAGAAAACCCACTTTCCAGCCAGCAAGCCGAAAAACCTGGTGATATTTTTACAGGAAAGTCTGGGCGCTCAGTTTGTGGGGGCCACGGGAGGTGATCCGAAACTGACGCCTAATTTTAACCGTCTGAGTAAGGAAGGCATTTTATTTTCCAACCTGTATTCTAACGGCACCCGCAGTATTCGCGGAATTGCCGGCAGTGTATCCGGTAATTATGCAGTGCCGGGCAAAGGAGTGATTAAACGTAACAAGTCACAGAGCGGTTTTTTTACTGTGGCTTCACTGCTTAAACCAAAAGGTTATTACTCCCAGTTTATTTACGGTGGTGAAAGCCGTTTTGATAATATGCGCGGCTGGTTTTTAGGTAATGGTTTTGATGAGATCATTGATCAGCCCAAATTTATCAACCCGGAATATATTGGCACCTGGGGAGTCAGTGATGAAGACCTGGTAAACCGGGCCCATCAGGAATTTAAACGTCTGTATGCAGAAAACCGCTCCTTTGTTTCTGTCATGTTCAGTACCTCTAATCATTCCCCCTTTGACTTTCCTGCCGGAAAAATCAAACTGATAGACGGGGTGCCGGAAAAAAGTGATCTGAATGCCATTAAATTTGCTGATTATGCTATCGGTCGTTTTATCGAACAGGCAAAACAGGAAGATTATTATAAGGATACAGTGTTTGTGATTGTGGCCGATCATAATATCCGTGTACGCGGCAGTGATATGCTGCCGGTTAATTTATACCATATTCCGGGTATGATCCTGGGCGGTGGTATTAAACCTCAGGATATAAGCCGTTTAACCAGTCAGCCCGATGTACTGGCAACTGCCCTGGATCTGACCGGGCAGGATCTGGAATATCCCATTATGGGACATTCGGTATTCAGCGATAAAAAACGGGATCTGGTTTTAATGCAGTTTAATGATACCTATGCGCTGCGTATAGCCGATAAGGTCACTGTTCTGCGTCCCGATCAGGAACCTTTGACCTTTATTTATCAAGATAAAAAAATGCTGCCCACAGAGCATGATGTCGATATGGAAAAAGACACCCTGGCCTTTATTATTACTCTGAACCACCTTTATCAGGAACGTATGTATAAATAGTTATAGGTACTAAAAACCAATCAGTGGTAAAATTAAAAGCCATTTAGCCAATAAAAAGCTAAGCCTAAATAATCAATGGAATATCAGTCAATCATTATGAATATTAATCACTATTTTAATTCAGATAATAAGCGAATTAGTTTTACCCGTACCCAGGCCAGCACTTTTGCCAAAGCGGTAGCCGGTGATTTTAATCCAATTCATGATGAAGACAATAAGCGTTTCTGTGTTCCCGGTGACTTATTATTTTCGGTTTTTCTGGCGGAGCAGGGTGTTTACCAGAGTATGAAGTTTGAATTCTCCGGTATGGTAGGGGATTCCAATAGTCTGTTTTTTTCAAATAATGAGCCCAACCACTATGTGCTACAGGATGAAAGTGATAAAGCCTTTATGCAGGTTATTACTTCCGGTGAAATGACTCAGGACAGTGATTTTATTGCCCAGTTATCAGAACAATATGTGCAGTTTTCCGGTCAGACCTTTCCGCATATTCTGGTGCCTTTAATGCAGGAGGAAGGGGTGATGATTAATCCGGCCCGCCCTCTGGTGATTTATAAAAATATGGAAATTACTCTGGACAGGCTGTCCGGTGATAATATTGAACTTAAGCTGACTAATTCCATTTTAGAAAAAAATGGGAAGAAAGGTGAAGTCAGACTGGAGTTCAGTATACTTTCCAATGGCGAAGAAATGGGTCATGGAGCCAAAAACATGCTGCTCAGCGGCCTTAGAGATTATGAGCAGGAAGCCCTGGATGAAGTGATTCAGGCTTATGATCAGCGCAAGAGTAATTTTCAGATCCAGTAAGCGTGATTTGAGTCCGGATTATGCAGCTTGCCTCCAGTTACTACGAAGCCGTCCGGGAAGAACACAGCACCCCGATTATTATACTGCATGGCCTGTTCGGTAGCAGCCGCAACTGGCATCCGGTAGCCAGAACACTGGCTGAAAACTCCTCTGTCTACGCACTGGATCTGCGCAATCATGGTAAATCCCCTCATTCAGATATTATGACTTATCCGGCCATGGCGGAAGACATTGCTGAATTTATGGCACATCATCATATTAGTGAAGCCCGTTTTATTGCTCATAGTATGGGCGGCAAGGTCGCCATGTGGCTGGCCCTGACTCAGCCGCAGCGGGTACAGAAATTGGTGGTAGTGGATATCGCTCCGGTCAATTATCAGCATGATTTTTCAACCGTACTTGATGCCTTTGCTGCAGTACCGCTGGAGCGGATCAGCAGTCGCAGAGAAGCGGATCAGTATTTATCAGAGTATCTGTCAGATCCGGACTTACGGCAGTTTTTACTGCAGAACCTGCAATTAAAAAATGGCCGGTATCAATGGCGCCTGAATCTTGAGGTGATCAAAAAAGCCATAAAAGATATTACCGGCTTTCCTGATACCGGAAACATAATACCCTTTGAAAAACGGGTATTGTTTGTCTGGGGCGGCCAGTCAGATTACCTGAGTCGGAACTATCATGCCCAAATCCGGCAGCTTTTTCCCATGGCTTCTTTTTCAACCATTAAACAGGCCGGCCACTGGCTGCATGCGGAGCAGCCGGAACTGTTTATGGCTTTAATTAAGCCTTACTTGAATTAATATTGTTAAAACAACATGAGTTCAGATAAAAAACCGGACAGACCAACCGCCATGCGGTCATTGATAACACAGGTAAGAATGGCTATTCCGTTTGACATGCCGGAAGCCAACTTATGTTCCGGACAATGCAACGGCTGTTCATTAAAGTTACTGGAATATCTGGATACGGAACTGCAGGACTGGGAATACCGACTGCAAGCCGGTGAGGTTCCGGATTTTGGTGATATTAACCGGGTCGCTAAAACCAGTAAAAAAATTTATAAAGTTCTGCAGCGCAATGGTCTGGTAGAAGAATAGTCTGGATGACTTATTCAGCTTTACGGTTCAGGTATAAAAAGTGGCCTGAATCCCGGCAAAATGAATTATATCGCCATCAGAAAGCTTACTGTGCAGTATTTTCTTTCCATTGATAAAGGTGCCATTGGAGCTGCGCAGGTCGGTTAAAAAATAACTGGATTCCCGGTTTATACGGGCATGTTTTTTAGAAACGGCCAGATCATTGATGACAATATCATTGCCTTCCTGACGGCCGATAGTGGTGGTGCCTTTTTTCAGCTTGTAGTCTTTATACTCGTGTGTACTAAGCTGTATCCTGAGTAATCCCACGGAATATCCCTTTTTCTTGTAAAATATTTCTTATTGATAATTTTTTAATTTAAACTGTCACTATTCAGTATATCTGATCGTGGCTGCCTGCAGGTCTTTACTCTAATGTACTTCAATTTGTGCTGAACAGTGATCTTACATTTATAATATTTATAAAAACTGATTATACTGAATTCAGCGCTTAATAAAAATTAAATTATGGGACTATGCCTGCTCTGGCTGTTTTTTAATCGCCAATTTGAAAAACCGCTTTTCCCTGTATCTTTTCTGTTTCGGATTCTTCCATACTTAAATGGCTGATATCAGGTATTTCTGCTGGCTCAGGTTTCTGTTCCAGGCCTTCCAGAGAGCCCTCCTGGGCTTCAGACATGGATAATTGTGAAATATCGGGAACAGCAACCGGTTCTGTTTTAGTGCTCTCAGACGAAAGCGGCGTATCGTCCTGTTCCGCAATATCCAGCATACTGGTATCCGGTAATGGTGCCGGTTCAGGCCGGGCGGCAAATTCTTCCAGGGAACCCTCATTGGCTGCACTCATACTCAGTTCACTGATATCCGGCAATGCAGCAGGTTCCGGTTTTTGAACAAACTCTTCCAGAGAACCGCTTTCAGCCTCTGACATGGTTAAATGGCTCAGATCAGGGATAATAATAGTTTCATTATTATTGTGCAGATTGGGTATATAGGAGCCTAATGGCGCCAGTTGCAGACCTTCTTCTTCTGTTATGTCTTCTGTTTCATTATCGTTCCTGACAGCTTGATTGTAGCTTATCAGTGAGGCCAGCCCAGAGCTGAGTTTAGTAGAAGATGGTTGCTCGGAAGGTGGAACCGGTGTTGCTTCCCGGGATTGGTCAGGCTCTGTTTTCTGCTCGACAGTATCAGGTGAAGCCTGTGTTTCGATTTTAACGGCTTTGACGACTGCACCGGCTTTTTTTAGTATGGCCAGGTATTTTCTGGCAGAGTCTGAATCGAGGTTGCGTTTGATAATAATGGTTTTGCCGGAGAACAGTGCGGCTGTTTTGGCTGCATCGGCTTTAAAGAGTCGGGCTACATTGGCTTTAACTTCCTCTAAGGAAGTACCTGCAATGATTTCACCCTGAAAGATAAGATTGTAGTTTGCCATAGCTATACCTGATTTATATCTGTACAGAAACACCTGATATAACTATAGCACACTAAGCAAAATGTGATGGGAGTAATCCCATCACATTTTCAGGCTAAGAACAGCCCTGAGCTAAGTAACAGCCCTGAGCTTATAGACAGCCCTGAGTTTACAGATTGCTGGCAACAAAGTCCCAGTTAACCAGGTTCCAGAAGGCTTCCACATAGCTAGGGCGGGCGTTACGGTAATCAATGTAGTAAGCGTGTTCCCAGACATCACAGGTCATCAGAGGTGTCAGACCGTCAGTTAAAGGACAGCCGGCATTGGAAGTTTTAACAATTTCCAGTTCGCCGGAACCGTTTTTAACCAGCCATGTCCAGCCAGAACCGAAGTTAGTGATACAGGCATCGCTGAAATCTTTCTTGAACTGTTCGAATGAACCGAATTTGGCATTAATAGCATCCGCTAAAGCACCGGTAGGTTCACCGCCGCCATTAGGGCTTAAGCAGTTCCAGTAGAAGGTGTGGTTCCAGACCTGGGCTGCATTATTGAAAATACCGCCGTCAGAATTCTTGATAATGTCTTCCAGAGACTGGTTTTCAAAGTCAGTACCGGCAATCAGGTTGTTCAGATTAACTACATAAGTGTTGTGGTGCTTACCGTAGTGATATTCCAGAGTTTCTTCAGAAATATGGGGTTCCAGTGCATTTTTTGCATAAGGTAATGCGGGTAATTCAAAAGCCATGTTGTGCTCCGTTTTTTAGGTAATTTTTAGGTAAAATGTTAAACCTGTTGAGTATGCTGTTAACCTGTCTGGCTGACAACAGACTCAATCAGTGAAATAATTAACTAATATGTTTGTGCCTCAGAGTATAAACCTTTTTTCAGGTAAATAACAGACTAAAATAGTGGGTTATTTGAGTTTTTGCACAAATAAACATGCTACTAAGCCTAAATCATGTAAAATATACCTATAAATGTCATGTAATCCCCTGAAACCTGAAACCAGCTCTTAATGAACGCCATTGAACTAAGCATTTTTGTCAGCCGGATAGAATCCATTTGTGAAGAAATGGGTGCTGTTCTGAGACGCAGTGCCTTTTCTCCAAACATCAAGGATCGGCTGGATTATTCCTGTGCGGTGTTTGATGCTCAGGGACAGTTATGTGCCCAGGCGGCCCATATCCCGGTTCATTTAGGCAGTATGGCTTATGCCATGGCCGATATTGTTAATTCCCGGGACTGGTCCGAAGGGGACATGCTGGTGCTTAATAACCCCTACCTGGGCGGAACGCATTTACCGGATGTTACCATGATTGCCCCGGTTTTTGCTGGGCAGCACAGTCAGCAGCCGGCGGCTTTTGTCGTAAATCGGGCGCATCATGCTGATATTGGTGCTGACACCCCCGGTTCAATGCCCCTGTCAACCTCACTGGAAGAAGAGGGCGTGATTATATCTCCGCTATTATTGGTACAGAACGGGATGGTGGAGGAGTCGGTTATGACCGATATTACGTCTAATATGAGCCGTCCCGATGCTTCAAAAGGGGATTTCCTGGCTCAGATCAGTGCCAACCAGACCGGGGTCATACGTCTGGGTGATTTAATTAAGCAGCAGGGAGAGCAGAATTTCAGTTCAGCCCTGATGCATCTTAATGATTACGGCGAGCGGCTGGCCAAATCCACCCTGGAGCAGATACCTGATGGAGTGTATCGTTTTGAAGACTATCTTGATGATGACGGTGCCGGACATCAGGATGTTAAAATAGCGGTCAGTCTGGAAGTCAGAGAACATTCAATTAAGGTGGATTTTACCGGCACTGCTGCACAGGTCAGGGGAAATATTAACTGTCCCTTATCCGTAGCGGCTGCGGCGGTATACTATGTGTTTCGCTGTCTGATGCCGGCACAGACACCGGCCTGTGCCGGCAGTTTCAGGATGATTGATATTTCTGCACCGGAGGGTTGCCTGCTTAATGCTCAGTATCCTGCCGCCGTGACTGCAGGCAATGTGGAAACCTCTACCCGGGTGGTGGATGTAATCCTGGGGGCACTGGCACAGATTGATGAACTGCAGGCGCGGATACCGGCAGCCAGTTACGGTACCATGAATAATATTGCCATGGGCAGCCGCAACAGTGAGCAGCACTGGGATTATTATGAAACCATAGGCGGCGGCCTGGGAGCCGGTAAAGTATTTAACGGTCAAAGCGGGGTACAGGCACATATGACCAATACGCTCAATACCCCCATAGAATCACTGGAACATCACTACCCTTTGAGGATCAGTCAATATAGCTTACGGCAAGGTTCCGGAGGTGAGGGTTATCATCAGGGTGGAATGGGCTTGATCCGTGAACTGGAATTTTTACAGAAAACTCAGGTTACTTTGCTCACTGAAAGACGACGTCACAGCCCCTGGGGGCTGGCCGGTGGTCTGGCGGGCAGAGCTGGAGAAAACCTGCTGGATGACAAAGCCCTGCCCGGCAAGGTATCATTAACCGCCCGGCCTGGACAGAAACTGACTATAAAAACCCCTGGCGGAGGCGGCTGGGGAAAACAGACAGAATAATCTGAATACAACTCTGATAATTGAATATAACAATAAGGAAAATGCGTTTTATGAACACACACTTTTTAACTAATGCCATGATATTAAATACCCGCGCAAAAAAACTGGGTGCTGCTTTTGCTCTGGTACTGAGTTTTGCACTGCTGTCAGCCTGCAGTACCGTACGTGATGCCACTGACTGGGTGCCCGGTGTGGATTCCAATGAGGAAATTAAGGCGCAGGAAGAAAAAGAAGCTAAGGAACAAAGACTTAAAGAGCAGCAGGCGTATAAAGATAAAGCGGTTTATGAACCTGTCGTGGCGGCAAGTACTGCAGAAGCCGATGCAAAAATTAATGTCATGATCAGTAAAAAATACTCCGAAGATCCGGTGGTCAAACGGGATGATATTGGCATTGAAGTTAATGCCGGTGTGGTCACCTTAATGGGTAGTGTTAATTCAGAAGAAAGTGCTGTTAAAGCCATTGCTCTGGCAAAAAGTACCCGGGGTGTGTCCAGAGTGATTTCAAAACTGGTGGTTATTCAGCTGCGTCCAGCGACAGAAGAATAGCGCCTGCGGTGGAAAAATAAAAGCAGTCACTCAAAAATAACTTAAAAAAGGACAGAGCCGGTTATGTGCGGAATATGCGGTGATTTTCAATTTGATGGCTCCAAACCTGATCTGAATGTGATCCAGGCCATGCTTAAGAAGCTCGAACGGCGCGGCCCGGACAATGAAGGTATTTTCCATGAAGGCCCAGTGGCGCTTGGCCATCGCCGCCTGTCCATTATTGATCTGTCTGAAAAGTCCAACCAGCCCATGGTGGATAACCAGCTGCACATGGCGCTGGTGTTTAACGGCACCATATACAATTATCCCGAATTAAAAGAACAGCTGACCCAGAAAGGTTATAAGTTTTTTTCAGATGGTGATTCAGAAGTCATTATTAAAGCCTATGTTGAATGGGGTGAACAATGTGTCGAGCGACTGCACGGTATGTTTGCTTTTGCCATTCTTGACCTGCGAGATTACAGTCTGTTTGTCGCCCGGGATCGCCTGGGCATCAAGCCTCTGTACTACAGCCTGGATGATAACCGTTTTGTCTTTGCTTCTAATATGCAGGCTCTGCTGGCCGCTGGTCATATTAATAAAGAAATTAATCCCGTTGGTCTGCATCATCAGTTTACCCTGCATGCCGTGATCCCTGCCCCCGACACTATTTTACAGGGAGTAAAAAAACTGGCCCCCGGAACCAGCATTAAAATTGATTCCGGCGGAAATATGAAATACCATCGCTACTGGCATCTGAAAGCCATCCGTGATCCGCTTAAGGCTGACTGGAACGAAGTACAATGGACTGAGGCCATCCATGATGCCTTAATGTCTGCCGTAAAAAAACGTCTGACCATTGCTGATGTGCCGGTCGGTGTCTTATTGTCCGGTGGTCTGGATTCCAGTCTGCTGGTTGCGTTGCTTGCAGAAGCAGGGGTTGAGGATATCCGAACCTTTTCTATCGGTTTTAATGATATCGGTGACGAACAGGGCAGTGAGTTTGAATACAGTGATCAGGTGGTAGAACGCTATAACACGCTACACCACAAATATATGATCCCCAACCATGAAGTACTGGATCGACTGCCTGAAGCGATTACCCAGATGGCTGAACCGATGGTCGGTCAGGATGCCGTGGCTTTTTATTTATTATCTGAACGGGTGGCCAAAGAAGTTAAAGTAGTACAGAGCGGTCAGGGGGCGGATGAAGTATTTGCCGGTTATTTCTGGTATCCCTTAATGGTTAAAGCCTGGGAAGAAGGCCATAATGAACTGGACAGCTTTGCTCCTTATTATTTTGACCGTCATCATGATGAATTTCTGCAGTCTGTTACTCGTCGTTTTCACGGTAAGGATTATACTTCAGAACTGGTTAATGACCTGCTGACCGCCCCTTATGCCGATGAATTTCTGGACAGGGTGCTGCGTATGGATGTCACTACCCTGATTGTGGACGATCCCGTTAAACGCGTGGATAATATGACCATGGCCTGGGGTCTGGAAGCCAGGGTGCCGTTTCTGGATCATAAGCTGGTAGAACTGGCAGCACAGATGCCCGGCCACTATAAAATTGGCCAGCAGGGTGGTAAACATGTGCTGAAAACCATTGCCCGTGGTCGTATTCCCGATGCCGTTATTGATCGCCCCAAAGGCTATTTCCCCATGCCCGCCCTCAAATATGTACGCGGTGAATTCCTGGATATGATGACCGATGTACTGACCTCACAGAAGTGTAAAGAAAGGGGAGTTTTTGAACCTTCCTATATCCAGCGCCTGTTAAAAAATCCCGAAGCCAAAGAAAATATGACCCGCCTTAAAGGCAGTAAACTCTGGCATATGGCACTACTGGAAATGTGGTTTCAGACGCATCTTGATTAATATTACGGCTTCCTTATGCAAACAATAGTCATTGCCGGCGTCCAGTCCGGATGCGGTAAAACAACCGCAACACTTGCTATTATTCAATATTTTATGGCTTGCGGAAAGAAAGTCTGTGGTTTTAAGGCTGGCCCGGACTTCCTGGATCCTTTGTGGCATAAGAAGCTGACCGGTCTTGATTCCTATAATCTGGACACCCGAATGACTGGACTGGCAGAATGTCAGGACAAACTGCTACAAGCTCAACAAAAGGATATTGAAGTCTCTGTAGTTGAAGGTGTTATGGGGCTTTTTGATGGTCGCACGGGTGTGGGGCAGGACGGCTCGACGCTTAATCTGGCTCAACAGCTGGGGCTGGATATCTGGCTGGTTGTTGATGCAAAGGGTATGAGCGGCTCAATTGTGCCGCTGGTATCGGGATTTAAAGGTTTTGCAGAGCAATGCGGTGTAAAAATCACAGGCATCATTGCTAATCGTGTTGGCAGTCGCCATCATGCAGAGCTGCTACAGGCTCACTTAAGTGAATATCATCTTCCACCCCTGATTGCATGGCTGGATAAATCGGTACCTCCGTTACCAGAACGGCATTTGGGGCTGGTCAGACCTGATGACAGCCCATTGCCTGATTTTCGAGCTCACCTTAATATTGTAGAGCATGATTTACCGGCTTTTTTAGCGGCACCTTTAGAGCATAAACCCCAGGTCTTGCAGGATAAACAGCCAAACCAGCCCCTGAAAGGAAAAAACATTGCGGTTGCCAGAGATGATGCCTGCTGTTTTATATACCCGGCCAATATTGACTGGTTAAAGCAACAGGGGGCAAACATTCATTATTTTTCTCTTCTTGAAGGCGATAAGGTACCTGATAATGCTGATGCGCTCTGGCTGCCGGGTGGGTATCCCGAACTGTATGCCGAACAATTATCAGCATCAGACAGCTTGCTTTCAATCAAAAAAATTGTGCAACAGCATAAACCGGTACTGGCTGAATGCGGCGGAATGATGCTGCTGGGACAAACATTAACCGATCTGCAAGGGCAGTCATGGACCATGGCGGGTGTATTGCCCATTGAAACAAAAATGACGCCCAGGCTGGCTTCACTAGGCTATCGAGAATGTCGCAGCGGTACCTTTGTAGGTTTGAAGGGGCATGAATTTCATCACTCCATACGTGAAAGTTATCATGAAGTTAGCCCTGCATTTGATGTATCAAGAGGTGATCACGGCATTATTTCAGGTTCTCTGATTGCGTCCTACATTCATTGGTATTTTCCCAGTTCAACACAGGCATCACTGCAATTTTTTTTGGCAGTTAATAAATAAACAGGATGGAGTCATCATAAATTGAAAAATAGTGAAAATAATTCTTTATCAGGGGGAATGAAGGTCTGGTTTATTGGAGCCGGTCCTGGCGATCCGGATTTAATTACAGTTAAGGGGAGAGATTTAATAGCCCGGGCCGATGCTATTTTATATACCGGCTCACTGGTCAGTGAGACTGTAATGCGCTGGTCAAAAGCAGACTGTGAAATTGCAGATTCCAAAGGAATGACGCTGGAACAGATAAATCATTGGCTGATAGAGAGAGCCAGAAATAAATCAGTGGTTATTCGTCTGCAGACAGGCGATCCGGGTTTATACGGTGTTCTGGTTGAAATTATACAGGCATTGGATAACGAAGGTATTGAGTCCGAGCTGGTTCCGGGTGTTTCATCCGCACTGGCAGCCGCGGCAGCTGCAAAGGAAACACTGACATTGCCAGAGGTTACGCAAACCGTTATTTTTACCCGGGTTGAGGGAAGAACCCCGATGCCTGAGGGCGAGTCACTGGAAGAACTGGCCAGACATAAGACAACATTGTGTCTGTTTTTATCCATTACTTTACTGCACAAAATAGAGGACAGTTTGCTAAAGGCCGGGTGGTCAGAAGATGCTCAGGTTCTTGTTGTCCAGAAAGCAAGCTGGCCCGGTGAAGAAAAAATTATCAGGGGAACCATTAAAACCATTCGAGCAAAATGCAAGGCAGAAGGAATAACCAGTCAGGCGATGATTATTATCAGTCCAACTCTTGGGGCCAGGTATTTCAAGGATATTAAAAAATCCCGCCTGTATGCAGAAGAATTTAACCATAAATTCAGAATTAAAAACAACCGAAAAAAAACAACAGACTGAGCCAGGATAAAAATATGACAAAACTCAAAGAAAGCATATTGCTCATTGGGCATGGTTCCAGAAATGCTACTGGAAACCAACAGATACAGGAATTTACCCAAAACCTTCAACAAAAATGTCCGCAATGGAATATAGACGTGTGTTATATCGAGCTGGCAGACTATCTGTTAGATGCCGGGCTTCAGGATGCGGCTGATAAATCAGATAAAGTGATTGTCGTTCCTTTAATACTAAATGCAGCCGGTCATGTTAAAGAAGAAATACCGGAATATATTGATGCTGCCAGAAAGAAAAATCCGGATACCCGTTTTGTCTATGCTTCACATATCGGTACAGATGAGTTGATTCTGAATATTATGAATCGCTATCTGAAAAAACAAATGTCACGTCTGGCGATGCCTGATCCCAAAAATACCGGTGTTATTGTTCTGGCACGGGGATCGTCTGATGCACAGGCCAATGCTGAAATGGCAAAAATGGCACGGTTGATATTTGAAGATAATGAGCATGAACTGGTTGAACTTGCATTTACCGGAGTATGTTATCCCCGACTGGAAACGGTAGTTCAGCGTCAGGTAAAGTTGGGTATGAAACAAGTTGTTATATTACCCTATTATTTATTTGATGGTATATTACTCGAACGGATTGACAGGCAGGTACAACGGATCAGTGTACAATATCCAGATATCAGCTTTGTTCACAGTCGGCATTTTGGTTTTGAGCCTGAAATTCTGGAGCTGGTTGAACAACGTATTCGTGAATGTCTTTAATTACACAAATAAGAGTATTTTATGGCTGAATCTCAACATAATGTAATGGAACAAATGACCCGTGAGGGTCAGAAAATAGAGCATGCATCTTTTGATGTCGTTGATAAAGAGGCGGGGCCTCATAATTATACGGCAGAGCAATGGCCGGTTGTTCGACGTATGATCCATGCCACTGCGGATTTTGAATTTAATGGCCTGACGGCTTTTCATCCTGAAGCTGTTGTGGCCGGTATTCAGGCTCTGAAAAATGGCTGTCCGGTGATCGCCGATGTGGAAATGATATGTGTCGGTTTATCCAGACCCAGGCTGGCACACTTTGGTATTGAGACCTACCAGTTTATCAGTGATGAGGATGTTATTGAACAGGCCAGAGAGCAGGCAACAACCCGGGCGGTACAGGCAATGCGCAAAGCGGCTGAAAAAGGTTTGCTCGATGGGGCCGTCATTGCAATTGGTAACGCACCTACTGCACTGCTGGAAGTGATCAGGCTGGTAAAAGAAGAAAATATAAAACCCGGACTGATCATTGGTATGCCAGTTGGCTTTGTCTCGGCTGCCGAATCAAAAGACAGCCTGGCTCAGTTACAATCAGTACCCTGGATTATTACCCGGGGTCGAAAAGGGGGAACTACACTGGTGGTATCTGCAATACATGCTCTGTTGGCACAGGCTATTGGCTGAGTAACACTCATACCAGGATAATATGTAATGCCTGAAGCTGCCAAAAAAAAATCTAATCGGAAAAAAAGAGGCAATCGTAAAGGTTTTACTACCGGTGCCTGCACAGCGGCCGCAGCACGGGCAGCGGCTCTGTCTCTTGTTAAGGGGGCTCCTGTGGATACGGTTTGCTGTTGTTTGCCTAATGGAACAGAGGTTAATTTTGCTGTGGCTGAGTGTGACATTATCAGTCCAGTGCAGGCCAGAGCCGTTGTTATTAAAGATGCGGGTGATGACCCTGACGTAACAGATAAGGCCAGACTAACTGTTGATCTGTATCTGATCAGAGAGATGGCGGGCAAAATTATTCTGGATAACGGCCCCGGTGTAGGAACGGTGACTCAGGAAGGTCTGGGTTTGAAAGTCAACGGGCCGGCCATAAACCCGGTACCGCAGAAAAATATCAGAGAAAATATTCAGCAGGTGGCGGCAGATTTGCTGCGAAAATACGGTATGAAAGTGGTGGTATCTGTACCGGAGGGTGAAAAAATGGCGAAAAGAACCCTTAATGAGCGGCTGGGTATTATCAATGGTATTTCTATATTGGGTACCAGCGGCATTGTACATCCGTGGTCAACAGCGGCTTTTCGTTCCAGTGTGATTCAGTCCATTGAGGTTGCGGTGAAACAACAACAGCAAACTATTGTGCTGACAACGGGAGGGCGCACAGAAAAATTTGTAATTCGTGAATTGCCTGAGTTACCATCGGTCTGCTTTGTTCAGATGGGGGACTTTTTAAAAGTGGCTCTGGATACCTGTGTTAATAATGGTATCAGACGGATTATTATTGGTGCCATGGTGGGCAAACTGGCTAAAATGGCGCAGGGTGAAAACATTACTCATGCCAGAAAAAATCCGGTTAATATGACTCTGGTTGCAGACATTGCCAGAGCAGCCGGTGCTCCAGAAGATGTAGTTGATGATATTTCCCGAGCTGATACCGCCAGATATGCCAGTGAGCAAATGATACAACTGGGGCTGATAGATGAATTTTATTACCATCTGGCCAGACGAGTCAGAAAAACTCTGCTGGACAAATATGAGCATCAGTTTTCCTTAAAAATCATGATTTGTGATTTTGAAGGTAATAAACGTTTTGAGCTGGATAGTGAGTAAGTAACATGACAGGCAGCAGCAAACAGGAACCCCGTATTTTTTCCGGACGTTGTCATATTATCGGCGTGCTGGATAATGGTATGCAGGGGCTGGCGGCAGCAGAGCTGCAATTAGTCAGGCAGGCAGAACTGGTGATTGCAGGCAGGCGAACGATGCAGTTGTTTAATAATGACTTCCGTGCAGATGCTGAACGTATGGATTTAACCGGGCAATTGACACGATTACCAGAAACAATCAAAACGGCTTTGAAACAAAACAGGCGGGTGATTGTCCTGGCAACCGGAGATCCCCTTTGTCATGGTATTGGGGCTTTTTTAAGTAAAAAAATACCTCATGACCTTTTGCAGATACATCCAAACTTATCAATGGTTCAAGTTGCTTTTTCTCGTCTGGGTAAAGCATGGCAAACAGCCCGAATCTGTTCTGTGCATACTGCAGATGCTGGAGAGTGGACTATTGACAGTGGTATGGAACATGGTCTTTATGGGTTGTTGACGGATATTGTTCAGCATGATCTACTGGCCGTTTATACTTCACCGGATAACAGTCCGGAACGTATTGCAAACATGATGCAGCTGGAAAACCTGGCTGAACAGTTTGAACTGTCAGTATTTGAATGCCTGCTGCAATCCGGTGAGCGGATCAATACGGGGCTGTCTGTTAAAGAGGTTGCTGAAGGCCACTATAAACAACCTAACCTGTTAGTGATAGAACGGATAAAACCACCTATAGTGCAGCCGCTGTTCGGTTATGAGGATCACTTTTATGAGCAAAGAAAACCGGATAAAGGGCTGATTACCCGAAGGGATATTAGAGCAGTAGTGCTGGCAAAAATGCAACTGAATAAAAAAAGCATTGTCTGGGATATTGGTGCGGGTTCAGGCTCGGTTGGGCTTGAAGCCGCTTCCTTATGTGAGCAGGGATATGTATTTGCGATTGAAAAAAATTGTAATGATCTGGCGTTGATTCATAATAACAGAAAAAAAATGCAGCTTCATAATTATTCCATAGAGTGTGCCAAAGCACCAGAAAAAATGGCACACTGGCCGGAACCGGATGCTGTATTTATTGGCGGTTCCGCCGGGCAACTGGAAGCAGTTATTGAGTTAGTTTGTGATAAAATAAAAACTAACGGTGTTCTTGTCATGAACTTTATTACTCTGGAAAATCTGCATGAAGCTCTGGATATAATGAAAAAGTATGGTTTTTCATGGCAGCTGACACAAATTCAGGCCGCTCATAGTCAGCCTATTTTAAATATGAATCGTTTGCAGGCAGATAATCCGGTATGGATAGTATCTGCGACCATAGGCGAAAATAAACAATAACAGTAAACCATCAGGATTTAAATTAATTTATGGCAACTAAAAAAACAGGAAAGCTGATTGCTGCCTCTCTGGGGCCGGGTGATCCAGGTTTGATCACCAGAGAAGCCTGGGCCGTGCTGAACAGTCATTGTCAATGGCTGTATCCGGTAAAAAAAACAGGTGCGGAAAGTTTTGCACTGGATATTGTTAAACGGGCAGGTCTGGACGTTCCGGAAGATGCACTTGCGCTGGCCTTTCCCATGACACATGATATTGCAATTTTATCAAAGTACTGGCTGGAAGCTGCTGAGACAGTTATCGAAATTCTGAAATCCGGGCGAGATGCGGTTTTTCTGGTAGAGGGGGATGCCTCGACCTACTCTACTTTCGGGCACCTGGCCCGTACCGTAAAAGCCCTGGATGAGACCCTGGAAACCAGGGTGATTGCAGGCGTTACTTCGTTCGCGGCAGCCGCCAGTTGTGTTAACAAGCCTTTAACTGAAGCCGATGATACAATGGCAGTAATCCCAGCCGGTTATGGTGTAAAGGTTGTTGAGCGTATGCTGCAGGATTTTGACACTCTGGTATTGATGAAAGTAAAACCCATTATGGAACAGTTGCTTGATTTGCTGGAGCAGAAACAGTTACTTCAGAGCAGTTATTTTATTGAACGAGCAGGGACCCCGGATGAAAAAATTGTAACGGATCTTCAAACGCTTAGACATACCAGACCACACTACCTTTCACTGCTGGTTATTCACAACCCGCACCGGGAACATGGTGAAATCATTCGTGGCTGCGGAAAGAAAAAGTGAATAGTTCTGAAGCTGATAAAACCAGAATAGCCATGGTGGCAATTACTTTGCATGGTACCTCTATTGTAAAAAAACTGGCTGGATATTATCCTGATGCAGATGTTTTTCTTGCAGAAAAATTTATTGCTTCTAAAGAGAACTTTCCGGAAACAGCAAACAGCCCCAGAGCTATAACGACTCCCGTCAAATTGCTTATGGGACAGTTATTCGAGGAGTATGATTATCTGGTACTGGTCTTTTCCATTGGAGCTGCTGTTCGCTTAATGGCCCCTTTTTTAAAATCCAAGCGAGAAGATCCTGGTGTGGTGGTAATTGATGATTGTGGTCAGTTTGTGATACCGGTTTTATCCGGACATATTGGTGGAGCCAATGCTTTTGCAGCTGATGTTGCTCAATATCTCAATGCGACTCCTGTTTATACTACAGCCTCAGAGGCTCGTCAGACATTGCCAGTCGATATTCTGGGCAGGGAGCTGGGGTGGACAGTGGAGGCTCCTCATGCGAACCAGGTTAAAGTAGCCGCCCATGTGGTGAATGATGAGCCCATTGCATTTATACAGGAAGCGGGTAGTACTGACTGGTGGCCCTATAAAAAGAAACTGCCTGAAAACATTCACTTGTATAAACAGTTTCACGATGTGAAACTGGAGAATTATGCTGCTGTATTATGGGTAACACATGCACTGGTATCAAAAGAACTATGGAAAACTCTGGAGGGACGTTTAATTGTCTATAGACCCCCCGTCAACCAGCACTGAAATTTCAGTGGTACTTGGTATCGGCTGTGATCGGGATACACCGATGGAAAGTATAGAAACAGCCGTTTTTCAGGCACTGGAGAAGGGCGGGCTTGCCTTTGCCCAGGTGATTACTTTGGCCAGTATTGATAAAAAATCCGATGAACCTGGGCTGCTGAGTTTTGCAAAAAAATATCACTTGCCTATTGATTTTTATACGGCCAGAGAACTGTCAGTGGTTCAGGTGCCCAATCCTTCAGAAGTGGTGAGAAAATTTGTGGGGACACCGGCCGTTGCAGAAGCCGCTGCCTTATTATCAGCACAGACACAAATGCAGGACTTAATTATAGAAAAGCATAAATACCGTGGAGCTGATAATCGAAATGCAACCGTTTCCATTGCCCGCTTCCGTTCATAAATAGTATAAAATCCATAACCTCTTAACCTTTAAAGAAAGAACTTGTATGCAATCAAATACTCAGAAATCCATAAAAACCACTGCAGAGGCCTCAGCATCATCTGTGTCAGGAAAAATTTATCTGGTCGGCTTTGGCCCTGGCAGCCGTGAACATATGACACAGCGTGCACTTGATGTGATCAATAAGGCGGATGTGGTCATAGGCTATAGTACGTATATCAGACTGGTTAAAGATTTACTGGATGATAAACAGGTTATTCGAAAAGGTATGACTGAAGAAATTGACCGTTGTATAGAAGCTTATGACCAGGCCAAACAGGGCAAAGTGGTTGCACTGGTATCATCCGGTGATATTGGGATCTACGGGATGGCCGGTCCTACCTATGAAGTTTTGTTGCAGTCCGGCTGGACACCGGACAGTTCTATTCAGGTTGAAGTGGTTCCAGGCACAACCGCCTTATCGGCATGTGCTGCGCTGGTGGGTGCTCCGCTTACCCATGATTTTTGTTCTATTTCATTATCCGATCTGCTGACACCATGGCCTGTTATTGCCCGTCGTATTGAATCAGCGGCTAAGGGTGACTTTGTTATTGCTTTATATAACCCCAAAAGTGGCCGTCGTACCGGCCAGATTGTAGAGGCTCAGAAAATACTATTGCGTTATCGCTCTGCACAGACACCGGTAGCAATTGTTAAATCAGCCTACCGTCATAAACAGAATATTCAGTACACCACTCTTGATAAAATGTCTGAGTGTGATATCGGTATGTTGTCCACGGTACTCATTGGCAATAGTAGCACTTTTATGCAGGAACAACTTATGATCACTCCAAGGGGCTACGCCAATAAATATAAGGATCTAACCGGGGAGATTCATGAAGGTGAAAAGGCCGGGCGTTCACTGAATATGGGACTGGCTTCCTGGTATAACTGTGTAATTGAATATGCCAGACAACATCCTGAGCATTCATTTGCTGAAATAGCAGACTACTTTAATACAACAGAAGCATCGGTTTTTAGTGCATGGCAACAGGAGAGCGGCCCGGTTAACGGAATGGCTGTCAGACAGCTTACTGATATCACTGAATTTGAACATATTTTAAATAATATTGAGGAAAATCAGCCGTTTATTTTGAAAATAAGTTACAGGGGTGTTGAACTGAAAGCCAGGTTAAATAAAAGCAGTTGTGTTATCACGCCGGATGTTATTGCATTAAATGTGAATAATTTGGACGTTGAAATTGAGCGAAACAGGGTTGAACATGTATGGGAGATGGTTTCGGACAGTAAAACTCAATGGGTTTTTTCTGATTTTGAAGGTAATCGCTTGATGAGTATCGAAGTACACAGACAGTAAATCAGGTTTTGACAGTAGATCTTTACAAGTTTTTACCGCTCAATTAGAATTGTGAATAGTCTTGAGTTAACCAGTATACATATAATGTGTGCTATATCGGAGTAATATTATAATGAAAACAACAACCCTGAACCCCCTGTCTGAAAGCAAGGCAGAGCTGCAACCAAAATCTATGACACTACTGTCACAAATAGCCGGTGCTATTATATTGGGTATGGTTGTTCTTTATGCTGTCGGTTTCTTACCAACTGCAGAAGCACACAATGCTGCCCATGATACTCGTCATACCTTTGCATTCCCCTGTCACTAAAATAATTAATGTTATACCGGTTATAAAATTTTTGTTTGAGCTGTTTTGTGCAATACAAAATAATCTGTGACCAACCGGCTACAGGCTTACCTGTTTTACAGGTGATGCTTTGCCCGGATAAAGAGAGCTTTTATGTTGTTTCGTAATATTATTTTTAGTGCCCTTCTGGTGGGCATCATAGCGGGTGTTGTATTCAGTGTTATACAGCAGTTTCAGGTGTCAGATATAATCTATGCGGCTGAAAAGTTTGAAAGCAGTACTGAACAGGAATCGCATCAACATACCCCTTCTGGTTCTGGTACAATGAGTGATAATCACCATGATGAAGAGGCGTGGGCTCCAGAAGATGGTGCAGAACGAATTTTTTATACGGTGGTAGCCAATATTCTGTCTGGCATCGGTTATGCAATTGTATTGCTGTCTTTGATGAACCTGGTCAGTATGTATAAAAAAACACCTGTAAGTTTATTGCAGGGTATAGTCTGGGGTGTGGCTGGCTATCTTTCGGTTTTTATCGCACCTTCTTTTGGCCTGCACCCGGAAATACCGGGTATGCAGGCTGCAGCGCTTGAAGCTCGTCAAATCTGGTGGGTATTTACGGTCATATCCAGTGCAACGGGACTGGGGTTACTATTTTATCTTACAGGTGCAAAAAAATTATTTGCTGTTTTTTTTCTATTGATCCCTCATCTCATTGGGGCACCTGCTATTACGGGCAGCCCGTTTAAGCAAATGGATCCTGAAGTCGTTCTACAGTTAACAGAGTTACATCACCAATTTTTGATCGCTACCGGTGTTGTTAATGGAATTTTCTGGCTATTATTGGGTGCTCTATCAGCATGGGTACTTCAAAAATGGTCATCTCAAAGCCTTAACAATCATTAATGACCACAGAATAGGGGAACTGAAAATGGAATTAACATACAAAAATACTTGGTTTTTATTGAAATCCGGTATATTATGCCCCATATAAGATTTAACTAATGTAATTTATCCGATTTAAAACCAGGAGCCCGATTTATGGATGTAATGCAGCGTATTGATGATGCCGTAAAAAATAACCCGATTGTGATCTTTATGAAAGGCACACCGCAAATGCCATCCTGCGGCTTTTCATCCCGTGCAGCACAGGCACTGATGAATACCGGTGTTGAATTTGCCTATGTTAATGTCCTGCAGGATCCGGAAATATTTGAAAACCTGCCGCGTTATGCCGACTGGCCGACGTTCCCGCAGATTTACATCAATCACGAACTGATTGGCGGCTGTGACATTACCCTGGAAATGTTCCAGAGCGGTGAACTGAAAAAAATGTGTGAAGAAGCCGTTGCTGCTTCAAAAGAAGGTGCTGAAAAAGCAGAATAACTATCTGCTTTTTGAACTTAAAAAGCCCCGACAGAGCAGTCTGTTCGGGGCTTTTTTATTGCCGGTTATTTTTGAGTGAATTATTTAATGGTTATCAGAAATTATCTCTAAAAAAAACAGCTAAGCTCTTTCTGAACGCTGAACGCTGAACGCTGAACGCTGAACGCTGAACGCTGAACGCTGAACGCTGAACGCTTTCAATCAC
>JALVDE010000334.1 GCA_027009375.1 Gammaproteobacteria bacterium | reverse complement strand
ATGGGCTACTGGAACAATCATGCGGCTACAGCCGAAGCCATTGACTCAGATGGCTGGTTCCACACAGGTGACCAGGCCCGTATTGATGAAAAAACCGGCCATGTTTATATTACCGGTCGTCTTAAAGATATTCTTATTATGTCCAATGGTGAAAAAATTCCGCCCACGGATATTGAAAATGCCATTGTTATGGAGCCGCTATATGATCATGCTATGCTGCTCGGTGAAGGCGAAGCCTACCTCAGTGCTGTCCTGGTATTAAATTCTGAACAATGGGTGCATATTGCCCAGGAACATAATCTTGATCCGTTTGATAAGAATAATTTACAGGATAAAGCCGTTCACAATCATATTGTGCGCCATTTACGTACGGTACTGCATGATTTTCCCGGCTATGCAAAAATTCGCAAGGTGATATTAACACTGGACCCATGGACGGTAGAGGATGGACTGCTGACGCCTACCTTAAAAGTCAAACGTCCTAAGATACTGGAGCGGTTTAAAAAGGAAATTAAGGCTTTGTATGAATAAATCAAAAAAGTTCTATGTCATTCTCAACTTTTATTTCCGTTAGCTTCCCTTCTTCCACCAGCGTCTCATAACAGGCTATATTATTACGCCCATGTTCTTTACTATAGTACAGGGCATGGTCAGCACGATCTATAATTTCAGACTGCAGCATGCTGGTATCCAGACGGGTAATGCCGATACTGACGGTGACCTGACCCACCTGGGGAAAATGATAGTTCTCAATATGTTGTCTGAAACGCTCAAAAACATTTTTGGCACTCTGTTCTTCCACATTCTGCAAAATCACCACAAATTCCTCACCACCGTAGCGGAACACCAGGTCATCCTGGCGGAAAAAAGCCTGGGCCTGCTGGGCAAAATGCAGCAGCACTTCATCACCATAAAGATGACCAAAACGGTCATTGATCTGTTTAAAATGATCAATATCGATAATGGCAAAACAGGAGAATAGTTCTGTGTCATAGGAACGTCGATGCGGCCCGTTATTTAACAAACGGAGAATTTTCTGATCAAATGCCTTACGGTTATACAGCCCGGTCAGCGGATCCCTGTCATTAAGCGATATCAGTTCCTGGTGATTGGTATATATATCAGTAATAGCACGGATACAGTCCATTTGTTCTTCACTGATACACGATGTATCCAGCAGATAGACCATAAAGTAAATACAGTGCTTTTCACGGCTGGATTTTACAACAAGTAAATTTACCCCATCCAGCTCTTTGGTCTGTGAGCCAATAATCGCTTTGGTGTTTAAAATTTGCTGAATTAACTCATTTATCTCTGTCTGCAACTCTTTAAAGTCATCACCATATACCACCTCAGGCTGATAATTATCCACCTTGTATAAAGCTATCGCCTGTAAAGCAGGAAATTCATCGCGCATAAAGGGAAAGAAAGCATGGATGAGAGACTCGGCTTCCTGATTCCGGGTTATTTGCGCAATTTTCTGTAACAATGTGAGGGGCATAGATTTCAAGTTTTGGGTTTTAGGTTTATGCAGTTGCTATTGTTATGCTTATGTATTTTAATACGCTTTAAATACATCGGATTTAGACCTATTATACTGTTTGTATGTTTTTTATACACTTTTTATAATTTTTTACACAAACAAACTTAAAACTTTTTAAATATTATAAGCCAAACGTAAATTTTAGCTTATCCTGCTGGTGAAAAACATGAATAAATTAATCAAAATTATACTCTGGAGTCTGGCTTCTTTAGTCGTTATTGTAGTGCTGGCGGCAATTTTAATCCCGGTACTGGTCAACCCCAATGATTATAAAGACGAAATTGCCCAGCAGGTTTATCAGAAAACCGGGCGAACCCTGACAATAGAGGGTGATATCGACCTGTCCATTTCCTTACCTCTGTCCGTTTCCCTGGATCTGGGCAAAACAGAACTAAGCAATGCCAAAGGCTTTGGCGAGCAGCCTTTTGCCAGAATAGATGAGGTTTCTCTATATGTGGCTATTATGCCCCTGCTGACCCAGAACCGTCTGGATATCGGGGAAGTCAGACTAAACAATATGGCCCTGAACCTGATTAAAAATAAAGACGGTAAGACCAACTGGGCCGATCTCAGTGGGGAAAAATCAGCCACTGAAAAAGAAACAGACGCTAAAAGTTCAACAGGCACTGCAAAGCCAGCCACTGAAAAAGCCTCCATGCCCGCAATCAGTGTGGCCGGTCTGAGTGTTAAAGATGCTCAGATCAGCTGGACTGATAAACAGAACAATCAGCATATTGTGTTATCCAAAGCCAATATAAGCATCAGTGAACTGATTGAAGATAAGCCTTTTGACCTGGAAATCTCCACCCTGATCGACAGCACTAATCCTGAGATGAAAGGCAGCTTTAAGCTAAGCAGTTCACCGACTATTACCCTGACACAACAGTTATTTAAATTACCAAAAACCCAGCTGACCCTGGATCTGACCGGCAGCGCTCTACCCGGCGGAGCCACTAAAACCACCCTGGGGGGAGACATTGTATTTGACGGTCTGAAACAGCTGCTGGATATTAATGGTATGAAACTAACCTCATATGAGATGATTATCAACGGCCAGTTTCACGCGGCTAAACTGGACAGCGCTCCGGAATATAACGGCAAGATCAGTATAGAAAAATTCTCACCAAAGCAGCTCGCTGCTGCCCTGGGAGCCGCTTTACCCGCAATGAAACAGGAACAGGCACTCAGTTCTGCTGATGCCCAGCTTTCCTTTAAGGGAAACCAGAATAACCTGAATATCAGCTCCTTAACAGCCAACCTGGACGATACCGCCCTAACCGGCACGGCTGCCATTAAAAACTTCCAGAAACCCGTTTATGGTTTTGATTTAAAACTTAACCAGCTCAATCTGGATTACTATGCCGTAGCAGCTCCTGAGCAGGCAACTGCCAAAACACCCGCCCCTAAAGCTGAGACTAAAAAAACGGCCTCTAAAGGCAAGCCTGCTACAGCACCCATTTTCCCTGTTGAAACCCTGCGTACTCTGAACCTGGACGGTAAATTAACCATCGGCCAGTTTATTGCCGGGGGCGCTAAAATGACCAATGTCGTGATTGTGCTGAAGGGCAAGGACGGTCTGGTTCAGCTGGCTCCTTTAAAAGCGGATTTATACAAGGGCAATATCAACCTTAAAACCACCCTGGATGCACGCAGCAATACACCTAAACTCAAAATCATTAACGAGCTGAAAGGTGTACAGATCGGCGACCTGTTACAGGATGTCAGCGGCAGCCAGGAAATTACCGGTACCGCCAATATTTCAGCCAATATTACGACCACCGGGAATGATAAGGATCGTTTAATTAAAAACTCCAATGGTGTTGTTAAATTGCTGGTCGCTAATGGCCATGTCAAAAAACTGGATGTTATTAATACCTTAAGAAAAGCAGAAGCCATGCTTAAAGGCCGCTCCGTTCCTACTCAGGATCAGGAACAAAACACCAAATTTTCTGAACTAAAAGGCACATTTAATATTAAAAACGGCGTGGTTAAAAACAACGACCTGAGCAGTAAATCTCCAGTTATGGAACTCACCGGTGCCGGCTATGCTGACCTGCCCAAAGAGTATCTTGACTACACTTTGAAAGTTAAACTGCTTAACAGTTTAAAAATTGATGAAAAATCCCAGGGCACTGATTACAGAGGCAAGGAAATTCCTTATACCATTAAAGGTAAATTCTCTGAGCTGAAACAGGAAGCCAATATTTCCAAAGTGCTGGAACAGCAGGCCAAAAAGAAAGTTGAGGAAAAACTCAATGAGAAGCTGGAAGAAAAATTTGGCGACAAGTTTAAGGGTCTGCTGAAATTCTAGAACCTTATCTTTCCTGGAAGTGCGGGCATCCCTGCCCGCATTAATCAAGAGACATCACCCATCAATACCTTTGCCCCACAATTGCTCACCTGGTTCGACCAGCACGGCAGAAAAAACCTCCCCTGGCAAAAAAATAAAACACCTTACCGCGTCTGGATCTCGGAAATCATGTTACAGCAGACCCAGGTAAAAACTGTTATTCCATACTACCAGCGTTTTATGCAGCATTTTCCCGATGTTATCAGTCTGGCCAATGCCCCTCAGGACGAAGTCCTGCATCTGTGGACCGGACTGGGTTATTACGCTCGTGCAAGAAATCTGCACAAAGCGGCTCAAATAATACGCGACCAGTTTGCTGGATATTTCCCTGACTCTATGGAAAGTATTCAGGCTTTACCCGGCATAGGCCGTTCTACCGCCGGGGCTATTTTATCCCTGGCCTGCCAGCAGCATCACCCCATACTGGATGGCAATGTTAAGCGTATTTTATGTCGCTGCTTTCAGGTGGACGGCTGGCCGGGACAGACCAGAGTACAGAAAGAACTCTGGAGCCTGGCTGAAAAACTCACCCCGAAACAGCGCTGTGACGACTTTAACCAGGCCATGATGGACCTGGGTTCCAGCCTGTGCAGCCGCAGCAAACCTCAATGTTCACAATGTCCATTGCAGACTCAATGTCAGGCCTGTCAGAACAATACCATTAAGCATTATCCCAATCCAAAACCTAAAAAGGATAAGCCCGAAAAAAAGACCTGCTTACTGATCCTGAGCAATGAAAATGGCGATATATTACTGGAAAAACGTCCCCAGCAGGGGATCTGGGGCGGCCTCTGGTCTTTTCCCCAATGTCAGCACAAAACAGAGCTAAAAAGCTGGCTGGAAACTCATCATTATCAACCCTGCGGCCCTGTTCAGGAACAGCCTGAATTCAGGCATACTTTTAGCCATTATCATTTAGATATCACTCCATTACAAATTCAGGTTAAAATACCTCCCATAGTAATGGATGATAATCGCTTTCTCTGGTACTCCCTAAACAAACCATTGAAATTAGGATTACCAGGCCCCATAACCAAACTTATATCTCAACTGGATGCCGGGGCCTTAAAGAGCTAACGTCAGTCCACATAAATTTTGAACTTATATATTAAAGGTACCAATATGACTCGAATGGTAAATTGCGTAAAACTGGGAAAAGAAGCTGAAGGCCTGGAGCGCCAGACCTACCCCGGTGATCTGGGAAAACGAATTTTTGATAATGTCTCCAAAGAAGCCTGGAACGCCTGGATCAAACACCAAACCATGCTGATCAATGAGTACCGCCTGTCCCCCATCGATCCGGAACACCGAAAATTCCTGGAAACTGAAATGGAAAAGTTTTTCTTCAGCGATGAAGCCGTCGCCAAACCAGACGATTATGTACCACCCAAATAATCTTTCATTCCCCCTGCCATCTGACTGCAGCAGGTTCCTTCTCCCTCCGGGAGAAGGTCAGGATGAGGGCCCTTATTTATTCAAGATTAATTAAAATTTTTCTTGACACAAACCGGCAAAAAAGACAGAATACACGCCGTTGAATAAATTAAGTCTCACCGAATAATTTAATTCACCAATACCTATATATGCCCAGATAGCTCAGTCGGTAGAGCAAGGGACTGAAAATCCCTGTGTCCCTGGTTCGATTCCAGGTCTGGGCACCACTTCTATTTACGAAAACGCTTAAAAACCCTGTCAAAATCAATACTAACCTTACAGAGCGTTTCTTCAAAGTCATAAGTTTCCCTGGAAAAATCACCCTGTTTATCATATTTACCGTCTTTTAGCTTATAGACCTTGGCGTACAAATCATCGGGATAGACTATGACATAGTATATTACTTTTTCCGCTTCATACTTCTGAAACTTATAGCCTTCATCATTTTTTGCGGTACTTTTGGAAACCACCTCTACAATAATCTCAGGCGCCTTGGTAATATAAGCTTCATTGGGTTCATCACAGATAAGCACAACATCGGGACGTAATATAGTATCATCGGAGAGTTTATAATCTTCCTCTCCTATTACCAAACACCTCTCACAATTATCCAGTTGCTCATCTAACTGTGATATAAACTTTCCAGCTATTGCCTGATGATTAATCGTTGGTGCAGGGCTCATAGCAACAGGGAAACCATCAAAAAGCTCCCATTTCCCTTCCCAGAGCTTATAGTCTTCATAAGTATAATGTTTGATAAAATTAGCCGTACTCATAAATAAACTTCCAATAGCAGTGCTTTTGTTGCCAGCCTTTATATCAATTATAGCAGACTGTAATGCTCCAGGTACCACTGATAGGCATTTGCCAGCCCCTCTTCAAGCCCAATACTGGCCTTCCAGCCCATTTTGTTAATGCGGCTTACATCCAGTAATTTTCTTGGGGTGCCTTCAGGCCTGTCAGCATTAAAGACCAGTTCACCCTCAAAACCCACCACTTTTTTTACTATTTGTGCCAGTTCCGCAATGGTAACATCCTCCCCGGTACCCACATTTATATGGGATAACATAGGCTGGGTATTCGCCTGGTAAGTGGCTTTGTCCAGCTGCATAATAAAAACACTGGCCGCCGCCATATCATCTACATGAAGAAACTCGCGCCTTACCTTGCCCGTTCCCCAGACTTCAACAGAGGGCTGGCTCTTTAGCTTAGCCTCATGAAAACGCTTGATCATGGCCGGCACCACATGACTGTTCAAACCGTGATAATTATCCCCTGGACCGTATAAATTTGTGGGCATAAGCGAACGGTAATCCGTACCATATTGACGGTTGTATGACTCACACAGCTTTATTCCGGCAATTTTTGCCATAGCATAAGGTTCATTAGTTGGCTCCAGTACTCCGGTCAGCAGTTCTGACTCCGTTACAGGCTGTTTAGAAAATTTCGGATAAATACAGGAACTGCCCAGAAAAAGTAAATTATTCACCCCGGCAGACCAGGCTTCATGAATAACATTGGCCTCAATCATCATGTTCTGATAAATAAACTCGGCCGGATATTCATTATTAGCATAAATCCCACCCACTTTTGCCGCCGCCAGCACCACAAAATTCGGTTTCTGCTCCTGCATAAACGCCCGAACAGCCGCCTGATCACACAAATCCAGCTTAGCATGAGTACGGGTAATAATGTTCTCTACACCCAGTTTTTCCAACTGCCGGATAATACCCGCTCCCACCATACCTCGATGACCAGCCACATAAACTTTTGATAAGCTATTTAACAAATTACCCTTAATCCTTAACACTTATTATTATTCATTATAATCAAACGTCTTAAACCCTTCCCTTTTACACAACTCATCCCTCTGGGCAATGGCCAGATCCTCCCTCACCATCTCAGCCACCATTTCTTCCAGAGTAATTTTAGGTACCCAGCCCAGTTTTTCTTTAGCTTTGGCAGGATCGCCTAAAAGTGTCTCCACTTCTGTTGGCCTGAAATAACGGGGATCGACTTTTACAATGACCTGGTCGGGTTTCAAAGAAGTAGTACCGGGATCAACCACAATACCCTGTTCATCCACATCTGAACCTTCCCAGCGCAAATGAATACCCAGTTCATTGGCCGCCGCATTAACAAAATCTCGTACCGAATACTGTACACCGGTAGCAATACAAAAATCTTCCGGCTCATCCTGCTGCAGCATAAGCCACTGCATTTCCACATAATCTTTAGCGTGTCCCCAGTCACGTTTGGCATCCAGGTTACCCAGGTATAAACATTCCTGTAAGTCCAGACTAATGCGTGCTACTGCACGGGTAATTTTACGGGTAACAAAGGTCTCTCCCCGTATTGGTGACTCATGATTAAACAGGATACCATTACAGGCATACATGCCATAGGCTTCACGATAATTTACCGTGATCCAGTAAGCATACAGTTTGGCTACTGCATAAGGTGAACGTGGATAAAAAGGCGTGGTCTCTTTTTGCGGTATTTCCTGAACCTTACCGTACAACTCTGAGGTAGAAGCCTGATAAAAACGAGTGGTTTTCTCCAGCCCCGATATACGAATGGCTTCCAGAATACGTAAGGCTCCAAGTCCCACGGTATCCGCTGTATATTCAGGAGTCTCAAAGGAAACCGCCACATGGCTTTGAGCCCCTAAATTATAGATTTCATCTGGTCTTACCTGCTGTATAATTCGCACCAGGTTCATGGAGTCATTTAAATCCCCGTAATGAAGTATAAAATGACGGTTTTTTTCATGGGGATCCTGATACAGGTGATCAATTCTATCCGTATTAAATAAAGAAGCACGGCGTTTTATTCCATGTACCTCATACCCCTTGGCCAGTAAAAATTCTGCAAGGTAAGCTCCGTCCTGACCGGTGATGCCAGTTATTAATGCTTTTTTCACTAAATTAATATTCCATCTTGATGGTTTGCAACAACAGTCTGAGTAGATACTAAATCTATTGAATTAAAACCGGGCTTTAATTACATTATTTTCTTTTTTCTTTAATTCACACCACAGCAAATCCACCGGTTGCTCTTTATCGGGTACATAGCCTGTTTCACTGTCCAGTAAAATTTCACGTACCCAGGCGATATTAAAGTCATTACAGGCTTCATCCAGTAGAGCCATCTTTTTATTAATCACATCAAAAGACAGCATCTTTTCTTCTGCACGCATAATTCTCGGGTGTTGTGTGCCTGTAACATTATCTCCAATAAGCAGTTCTTCATAGAGTTTTTCACCCGGACGCAGACCAGTATAAACCAGCTCAATATCCCCATCGGGATTAGTCTCATCTTTTACTTCATAACCCGAGAGACGGATCATTTTTCTGGCCAGATCGGCAATTTTTACAGGCTCCCCCATATCCAGCACAAAGACATCCCCACCCTGCCCTAAAGAACCGGCCTGCAATACCAGTTGTGCCGCTTCAGGAATGGTCATAAAGTAACGCACAATATCAGGATGGGTTACTGTCACCGGCCCACCCTGCTTTATCTGCTTTTTAAACAAGGGAACTACTGAGCCGGATGACCCAAGCACATTACCAAAACGCACCATACAGAAACGGGTTCCCTGATTAGCGTGCTTATCAGC
>JALVDE010000333.1 GCA_027009375.1 Gammaproteobacteria bacterium | reverse complement strand
AGAGCGGATCAGACTGGCACAGGAAGCGATTAAAATTATTCCAAAGCATATTCCCGTTAATACCATTTTACTGCCTATGGAAGGTGATCCCATGGCTGCCGTGATTTACTGGCAGCTGGCGATAGATACTAAAGGTTCTTTTATGACCCCAAGCAGAGACTGGCCATGAGAAAAAACCGCAAGCCCATAGAAATATTCAGTCTGTCCTTTCTGGATGTGGTGTCCTGCGGATTTGGCGCCATAATCCTGTTACTGGTGATCAGTAAAATTTCTCAGCCGGTCATTGTAGAGGAAACTACAATTGATTTAAGAAGTACGCTAAAAAAACTGGAGCAGGAACTGGTCATTGCCCGTGGTGAAATAATAGAAACCAGTCAGCAGCTAATACAGACAGAACAGACCTTAAATGATATCAACACCCGCTATGAAGCCAAAGCAGCTTTACTGACTGAGATACAGGGTGAATATAAAAACACCACTCAGATGCTTAAAACCCAGAGTATTATAAAAGATAAACTCAGCCTGGCACGACAGTCGCTAACGGAAGAAATGAAGCGCCTGCAGAATCAGCAGCCGGTTATTAATAAGGAAAATACCATTGGCGGTATCAGTGTAAACAGTGAGTATATAATTTTTATTATCGATACCTCCGGTTCCATGCATAATTTTGCCTGGCCGCTGGTACAGAAAAAAATGCAGGAGATCCTTAAAGTTCATCCCTCGGTAAAAGGCATTCAGGTAATGAATGATATGGGTGATTATATGTTTTCCCAGTACGCAGGTCGCTGGATACCGGATTCACCGGGTCGGCGCAGGGCCATATTGAAACGTCTGAAAAGCTGGGAACCATTTTCCAATTCCTCACCGGAAGAAGGCATTACTAAAGCTATTCGAACTTTTTATGATGCCAATAAACAGATAGCCCTGTATATATTTGGTGATGATTTTTCCAGGGGCAGTATTCAGTCAGTTATTGATACGGTAAGTCGTCTTAATCGTGCTCATCGCAAAGGCTCAAAACGTGTTAGAATTAATGCCGTGGGTTTTCCGGTATTATTCCAGTATCCGGGTACCGAGATGAATATTGCCCGCTTTTCTGCTTTAATGAGAAAGCTGGCTGAAGAAAATAACGGCAGTTTTGTTGGTCTGAACAGTTTAAAATAAATCGGGGTGTTTATGTTAAAAACCAGTCAAAAGATAAATTACCTGCTCCTCTTAATAACGGTTTCTCTATTATCAGCCTGTCAGACTACCCTGCCCGTTTTTGAACAGGATCAACTGCCATCAAAGTCAGTGATTGAGGGCAGCGGTTGTAATGAACAGAAAAATAATGCCAGAAATGTACAGTATGACTATCTGGTTTATGCCAATAAAATGATAGATTCCATGGTTAAAAACCGAAATGTTCAGGCAAAATTAAAACAGCAGCGCATGAAAATCTACCTGCAGCCGGTCATCAATAATACTTCAGATAATATCGATATATCCGCCATTAACTATGCGATTAAAAACCGAGTGATCCGTTCCGGGCAATTTATTCTTGCTGATCGTCCTGATGCGGCTCAATACCGGATAAGTGGAATCATTAATACTATAAATACAGCCAGTGAGTGTGACAGTGGACAAAGAAAGTTCAGTCTGAGCTTAACGGGGATTAATCAACCGGCCATATTATGGTCTGAATATAAAAACCTGAAATAATTATTGATTATGGCCAAACTACCGGAAAAAACCAGACAGATTGCCCAGGTACATGCCCAGTTAATTAACAGTGTGGTCATGGCCTGTCATAATAAAGCCCTGCTGCCTCAGCTGGAACCCGCCCTGCAGGCGGCACAGAATAACGGCTGGACAGAACTGGTCAAACGGATCCGCAAAATACTGGCCGGTTCCAGAGATTCTCAGATCCTGATTGGTCTGGATGAAGAAGATGCCGCCATAATACTGGCCATTCTGGTGGGTCTGTAGGACCCGTCCCAGTTACCCAAAGCCGTGGAAAAATCTGAGGCTGCCTTTGCAGCACCCGGACTGGCTGCCATGATTAACGCCGCTTCAGACGGTGACGTGCAGGCGTTGTCCATGCTGGGTAGTATGGCCCAGCAAATGTCTCAGACTCCGGGCAGTATGCAGCAGTTTGCTGTGATGTTAAAACCTTTAATAGATGGAGAAAGGGATCTGGGCAAACTGACTAAAAATATGGATGAACAGGCCCGGCAATTAATGGAAGGTCTGCTGAGTGAACTAAGTAGTATGGAAAATGATAAGCCTGAATAATTAGTTGGCAGTTACTCAGATTAATTTAAAATCAAGTTGTTCTGAC
>JALVDE010000332.1 GCA_027009375.1 Gammaproteobacteria bacterium | reverse complement strand
GATCATTGCCACGGGTGCTTCTGCCCGCTACCTGGGACTGGAATCAGAAGAGGCCTTCAAGGGCCGCGGTGTTTCCGGCTGTGCAACCTGTGACGGGTTCTTTTATAAAAACCAGAAAGTTATCGTTGTCGGCGGTGGTAATACCGCAGTTGAAGAAGCCTTATACCTGTCTAATATTGCATCAGAAGTCACCATTGTTCATCGTCGTGACAAATTCAGTTCAGAAAAAATCCTGGCAGACAAACTGATAGAAAAATCAAAAACCGGCAATATCAATATTGAGTGGAATGCCCAGATAGACGAAATTCTGGGCGATGATGCCGGAGTTACCGGTGCCCGCATTAAAAGTACTGTGGATGGTTCCACTAAGGAAATTGAAGCCATGGGTGTATTTATTGCTATTGGCCACAAACCCAATACCGCTATGTTTGAAGGCCAGCTTGAAATGGACCACGGTTATCTTAAAACCCAGAAAGGTTCTGAAGGTAATGCCACCATGACCAGTATTGAAGGCGTGTTTGCTGCAGGTGATGTGGCTGACCATGTATATCGTCAGGCCATTACTTCTGCAGGCACCGGCTGTATGGCTGCTCTGGATGCTGAGCGTTATCTGGATAAAGACGAGTAGTTTTTCCTGTTTTCCTCCTTCATAGTTCTGAAGGAGGAAACGACTCAATATTCCAGATCACATTATGTAAATTGCTTATCTGTCCTGTCTGTTACATAATAAGATTTTATTTATGGTCTTATGTTAAAAACTACTTCTATGACACAAACTATGGCAAAACCTCATTTATTCCCTCGTTTCACTAAAAGATCCATCAATACAGCTCTGTCCTCTATGCTTATAGCAGGCAGCAGTTTTTTTGCCTGTACTTCAGCACAGGCAGAAAATTTACTGGAAGTATATGGAATGGCTTTTCAGAGTGATCCGGTTCTGAAACAGATTATTGCTCAGAGACAATCTGTAGGTGAAGGTTCAGTTCAGGCTTTTGCAAGATTCCTGCCTTTAGTCGGACTGAGTGCAGATACCCAGCATATTGATACCGATTATGCTGGCAGTCCTTCTTTCAGCTACAATAAACATGGCTACAGTGTTAATTTAAACCAGAGTATTTTTGACAATCAGAATTATGTCAATTACCGAATTTCCAATTTGCAAATCAGTAAAGCAGATGCCCAGTTAAGTGCAGCTCAACAGGATTTAATTATCCGTACTGCAGATGCCTATTTTGCAGTGCTTTCTGCGGTAGATACCCTGGAATTTGCCAAAGCACAGAGAAAAGCCATTGGTCGGCAATTAGAACAGGCCAAACGGCGTTATGAAGTTGGTATTATTGCCATAACCGACGTGCATGAAGCACAGGCCGGCTATGACAATGCCCATGCCCAGGTTATTGCAGCAGAGAACTCACTTCAGGTTGCTAAAGAAACCCTGAGAGAATTAACCGGTCAATATATAGAGCATGTGTCTCCATTGGCTGATAAAATTCCTCTGGATCCACCTAATCCCGCTAAAATACAGCACTGGGTTGACCAGGCTCTGACAGGCAACTATACCCTGCTTGCTGCTAAGGAAGATACCGAAGTACAGCGTGAAAATATTAATTTACAACGTTCAGGACATTATCCCACTTTGGGTTTAACCGCTTCCTACGGCTATAATAAAAACAATAACCCTGTTTTTAATTTCGCTCCACAAACTCATGACAAAGTTATCGGTGTTAACCTTTCTATACCTATTTATGAAGGGAATGCGGTTACCTCTCGAACCCGTCAGGCACAATATGATTTTCAGCGCAGCCAGGACTACTATAATGAAATCCGTAATGCCACTGAAAAGAATACCCGTAGCAGCTATCTGAATGTAATCTCCGAAGTCAGTCGTGTGGAAGCATTAAAACAGGCTGTTATTTCCAGTGAAAGCGCATTAAAAGCCACTGAAGCCGGTTTTGAAGTAGGCACCCGAACCATTGTGGACGTTCTGAATGTTCAGCGCGATCTCTATCGTGCCAAACAGGATCATTCCATTGCCCGCTATACCTATATTCTTAATGTACTGAGGCTTAAACAGGCTTCGGGTGATCTGGCCCGGGCCGATCTGGAAACGGTCAACGGCTGGCTGGAAAAATAAGTTAGCACAATTATAGTTTATCCCATAAGTTATCAAAACGCGCTGTCCTGGCTTTTCGGGACGGTGTTTGTGCTGCTGATTCCGCTCTGTCAAACAGGTACAGATTATAATCCAGTACCTCATCCACTTTCTGACTGAGTTTAATATTTATCTCTCCCGTCTTATGAATTAATTTAATATCCTGACTACCGGAACCGGCAAAACGCTCAATAAAGGCATGGGTAAACAGAACCGGTTTAAAATGCTGTGCCTTTCCGCCGGGAAACACAAAACTGTCCAGTATCCGGGTATGCAGCAAGTTAGTATTTACCGCAGTATCCTGATGATGAGTAATAACCACCTGGGCAGATTCTGCCATGGAGCTTAAATGCTCAATACCCAGCTCAATTTCCTGCTGCCTGTTTTCCCTTATCCAGCGTAAATAACCCACATGAACAGCACCATCACGATGCTTGATAGCCATTACCTCATTAATTCTCGGTTGCAGTTTTTGAGTATTTTCACTGGAAAGTTTAAGCCGGCACCCCCCTTTTGACTCATCCAGTAAAAAAGCATGAAAAATGGGCAGAGCGGGTTTTGCAGGAGAATTCTCTTCACTCGATAACTGTGATTCATACAGCTCATGTATTTCTGATTCCAGGTTAGCGATACCCAGGAAATGAGAAATATTACTGACACCGGGCACCATATCAACCGGTTCTATTAAAGACTGTCTTTCATCCTCTCGCTGTTTTTGAGTGGACCATACCTGTATCAGTCTTTTTCTAAAAAAATCGGAAACATTTTCAATATTCTTTTGTTTGCGTAAAAATTCAACCAGATAGTTTAATTTGATTCCCCATAACTGGCTGCTGGCAAACTCATCTGTCTGCATGGATAATTGCAAACGGTTAAAAGGAGGTGTATCGCTATAAGGTTTTATTAGAAACTGACAGTCAGTATCACCTTTATCAGGAATAAGCAGCTCAGCATAATGTGACCAGTCATTAAGCCTGTTCCATAACAGAGTCATTTCTGTAATGGAAAGGTGGTAGGGATTCGCAAGGGAAAAAAGAAGAATTTTTTTATACAGACTATCAATGGTCTTAATGGATTCAGGCAGTTGTTTAATAGTTGTTTTTTCAAAATGGCGTTTTACAGCAAAATAATAAATCTGATGAATATCCAGCCATTCATTAGCATGATGATCAGCATAAAGTATATAGTTATAGAACAGTTTCTGGTTAAGGTAGAACAGTGCATGATAAGTAGCCTGAAGCAAAATTTTGTGTTTAAAAAAAGCATTAACAAAACCGACATCAGACAGTTCATCAATAATAATCTTATGGCCCATAGCCATTTCATTTAAAAAGGCATTAACCAGCTCTGCCAGACGGTTTTTTTCTTCTGCCAGAGGCAAACCGTGACCAACACATTTTCGAGATAATTTCTGCACCAGCTTAAGAATTTGCGGATGCATCTGTTCAAGCAGTTCGAGGCGTTTCTGACCGGGAATAATTAAGCCATTGACTTCAACCAGCAGTGAATAATACAGGCGTGACTGCTCCCCCATCGGCAACTGGGAAGTACGTTCAACCCACTGTCCCATATCCTTTATTGAAGTGTATAAACAGTGTCCATCCGGCTTTTTTCTTTCTGGTAGCTGTAACCAGAGTAAGGTATCTTTCATGGACATCCTTTTTCACTGAAACATAATAATGGCTGAGTGCCATGTACTGAACTCAGTTATCAGCCAATCCATTTTCTGGCATTTCTGAACATTCTCATCCAGGGGGCATCCTCTCCTGTATGATTATTAAGCCAGGTATTTTGTACCGAGCGGAATACCCGTTCAGGATGCGGCATCATAATCGTAAAACGCCCATCTTCACTGCACAGTCCCGTCAGCCCCATAGGTGAACCATTGGGATTGTAGGGATAGGTTTCAGCGGGCAAACCTTCATTGGTCACATAACGTAAGGTCACCAGTTCTCTGTCAAAAGCCTGCTGAGCTGAACCGCCCAGCTGAAACTCTGCCCTGCCCTCACCGTGTGCAACAGCAATGGGCATTCTGGAACCCTGCATGTCCTCAAAAAACAGTGAGGGTGAATTTAATACTTCCACCATAACTGTCCGGGCTTCAAACTGCTCAGATTCATTTTTAACAAAATGAGGCCAGTGTGCGGTTCCGGGGATCAGTTCGTGCAGATTGGACATCATCTGACAGCCATTGCAGATCCCCAGGCCAAAGGTATCGTCACGATTAAAAAAGGTTTCAAACTGTTCCCGTGCCTTAGGATTAAATAAAATGGATTTGGCCCAGCCTTCCCCGGCACCCAGTACATCACCATAGGAAAAACCGCCGCAGGCCACAATACCTTTAAAGGCATCCAGAGACAGACCACCTTGAATAATATCTGACATATGCACATCACGGGTAGAAAACCCCGCTTTCTGAAAAGCCGCCGCCATTTCCACATGACCATTAACTCCCTGCTCACGCAGGATAGCCATGGGCGGCTTGACACCTTTATTAATATAAGGCGCACTGATGTCTTCATTAACATCATAACCCACTTCAAAATGCAGGCCGGGATCACCCAGTAAATCAATAGCCTGATATTCCTGCTCTGCACATTTGGGATTGTCTCTGAGACTCTGCATGCGCCAGGTAGTTTCTGACCAGGCTTTATGAAAGCGGGTTCGGGTATCGCTTAATACAACAGATTGATCAAAGGTAAATTCAACCTCATCGGTGGACGTCGGTACAGCAATAACATGAGACATACTGCCCATGCCCATATCCTGGATATAATTAAAGACCGCATCATGATCAGCCTTACGGATCTGAATAACAGCACCTAACTCTTCATTAAACAGGGCTGCCGTAATATCTTCTTTATCCACACAGATACTCTGCATGTCCACATTTAAACCACAATGTCCGGCAAAAGCCATTTCCAGCAGAGTGGTAAATAAACCACCGTCAGAGCGGTCATGATAAGCCAGCAGTTTATCATTGATATTCAGTTCCTGAATTAAGGTAAAAAAGGATTTGAAGGTTTCCGTATCATCCAGATCCGGGGCCGCATCACCAATCTGACCATAAACCTGTGCCAGGGCTGAACCGCCCATGCGATTGCGTCCTCGCCCAAGATCAATCAGAATTAATTCAGTTTCACCCTGATCCATAATTAATTGTGGTGTCAGTGTCTGGCGCACATCCTGTACCCGGGCAAAAGCCGAGATGATCAATGATAAGGGAGCCGTTACCGATTTATCTTCACCTTTGTCATTCCAGACCGATTTCATAGACATGGAATCCTTACCCACCGGGATGGTAATGCCCAGTTCTGGACAGATTTCCATGCCGACGGTTTTAACCGCATCATAAAGTCCGGCATCCTCACCAGGATGGCCGGCCGGCGCCATCCAGTTGGCTGAAAATACAATATCCGATAAGCTGTTAATGCGCGCTGCGGCAATATTGGTAAGTGCTTCACCAATAGCCATACGGGCGGAACTGGCATGATCCACCAGGGCAACAGGCGTACGTTCACCAATGGACATGGCTTCACCGCTGACTTCATTAAAGCCGCTGCAGGTCACCGCCACATCGGCAACCGGGATCTGCCAGGGACCGACCATTTGTTCCTGTGCCACCAGTCCCGTAACCGAGCGGTCGCCAATGGTGATTAAAAAGGTTTTGTCTGCCACACCGGGTAGGTGCAGGATGCGATCAGCCGCTTCTTCAAGATTGATTCTGGAGGTGTCAAATTTTTCCTGTTTAACCTGGATATGTTTAACATCTCTGGACATCTTTGGCGGTTTGCCCAGTAAAACTTCCAGCGGCATATCAATGGGGGTATTACCAAAATGACTGTCATTAAGGATTAAACGCTGTTCTCTGGTAGCCTGACCGATAATGGCATAAGGTGCCCGCTCCCGTTGGCAGATCTGTTCAAACTGCTCGATATTTTCCGGGGCCACAGCAATCACATAGCGTTCCTGGGATTCATTACACCAGATCTCCATGGGCGACATGCCCTGTTCATCATTAGGTACTTTACGCAGTTCAAAGACGGCTCCCCTGCCGGCATCATTAACCAGTTCAGGCAGGGCATTGGAAATACCACCTGCACCCACATCATGAATAGAAAGGATAGGGTTGGCCTCGCCCATCTGCCAGCAATGATCAATCACTTCCTGACAGCGGCGTTCCATTTCAGGATTACCCCGTTGCACCGAGGCAAAGTCGAGGTTTTCACAACTGCTGCCGGAATTCATGGAAGACGCCGCACCGCCGCCCAGACCAATCAACATGGCCGGACCGCCCAGCACGACAATTTTTGCACCTTCAGGAATATCACCTTTCTGTACATGCTCAGCCTTAATATTACCAACACCGCCGGCCAGCATAATGGGCTTGTGATAGCCCCGCATTTCTGTCCCTTCTGCCGTTTTAGCCTGTTCTTCAAAGGTTCTGAAATAACCGCAGATATTAGGCCGGCCAAACTCATTATTAAAGGCCGCAGCACCCAGAGGGGCTTCCAGCATAATATCCAGGGCTGAAACAATGCGATCCGGCTTACCATAGTCTTTTTCCCAGGGCTGCAGTGCATTGTTAATTTTTAGATTGGAAACCGAATATCCGCATAGACCCGCCTTGGGTTTTGAGCCCTGCCCGGTGGCACCTTCATCACGGATTTCGCCGCCGGAACCGGTGGCCGCACCGGGCCAGGGTGAAATGGCAGTAGGATGATTATGCGTTTCCACTTTCATCAGGATATGGCTGTCTTCCTGGTGAAATTCATATTCAGAAGTATCGCAGCTGGGATAAAAACGCTGGATATTAAAACCCTCAATAACCGCACAGTTATCACTATAGGCAGATAAAATACCCTCTGAATGCAACTGATAGGTATTGCGGATCATACTGAACAGGGATTTATCCTGTTTTTTACCGTCTATAGTCCAGTCAGCATTAAATATTTTATGACGGCAGTGTTCTGAGTTGGCCTGGGCAAACATCATTAATTCGACATCGGTTGGATTTCGTCCCATGCGGGTAAAATTTTCTACCAGGTAATCAATTTCATCATCCGCCAGAGCCAGCCCAAGCTCAGAGTTAGCCTTTTCCAGAGCGGTACGGCCCTGTTCCAGAATATGAACATAGCTTAACGGCGCTGGATGATGATGTTCAAACAGTGCCGAGGCTTCTTCAAGTTCGTAAAGACAGATTTCTGTCATTCTGTCATGCAGGGCATCAGAAAGTTCTGTTTTCTGCTGTTCACTGACATTAACGCCATGGGACAGTTCAAGAGTATAGAGAACGCCCCGCTCTATGCGCTCTATATTCTGTAAACCGCAGTTATGGGCAATATCGGTTGCCTTACTGGCCCAGGGAGAGATAGTGCCGATTCGGGGTATAACCAGAATTTCCAGACCGCTGGCATTAATATCATCGGTATGTGCGCCATACATCAGGATTCGTTCCAGTATGGTTTGCTGCTCAGGTGTCAGATCATTAGAAGTATCCACAAAATGAATATACTGAGATGAAATATTCTGGATACCAGGAACAATTACGCGCAGCTTGTGTAGCAGTTTTTCTATTCGAAACGGGGATAAGGCAGCTTTGCCACGCAGAATCAACATTTAGTCATCTCTCTTGAAGGGGGTTAAAGTAAAGGGACATTCTAGCAAAATATCCCTCTATTAAGAATATACTTGTCTGCTTTTTAGATAAAAATGTGAATGACATAAGCAACTATTCATGAACCATAAAAAAAAGTAAAATAACAGCCTGACCAACTTTGTAAGTAATAATTCCATGTCACATAAAGAGACACAGAACAATCCACATAAAAAGCCGTCCAGTTCATCTGTATCTGAACAATTGCCCCCGGCATCCATTTTACGTCTGCTGGGTGCCTGGCTGTATGATTTTATGTTGCTCTGTGCCTTCTGGCTGCTGGCCGTTATTGTTTATATTATACCGGCTCAGATGTTTGTCCATGTGGATTCCAGCAAAATTCAGAACCTCAGTACCACACAGTTCAGCGGTCCGTTTTTTTACAGTTATCTGTTTATTGTAACCTGGTTTTTCTTTGCCTGGTTCTGGCGACACGGCGGGCAGACTCTGGGTCTGCGCAGCTGGTCACTGCGTCTCATCAGCGACCTGGAGCATGGTATTAGCTGGACGCAGACCCTGTTGCGCTTTTTTGCGGGCGGCTTTCCCTGGCTTGTCAGTCTGTTTTTATACGCAAAACTGTCCCATGGCGCACTGGAAGGCTCCCCATGGGGGTATGCGGTTTTTCTGATTGGTTTTCTGGGGCTGTTCTGGAAACTGGTGGATAAGCAGAAACGAAGTATTCAGGATATATTTTCTGATTCCCATATTGTGGTAGTACCCAGAATTAAAAAAAGATAAACGCTCAGGAACTTTCTCAGGAATCTCTGGTACAGAACCGAACAATGGATTCGAAGTGATTTTCAAATCCCTCAAATGAATGATTACCGCCCTGCTCTATTATTAATTCAGTATCGGCATATTTCTGTTCAGCAAGCCGATAATCCAGCACTTCATCGCCCGTCTGCAATAACACCATAAACAGTTCCGGCTCACTGATTTTATCAACCAGTAATTGTTTCAACTGTTCAATATGTTCTGTGGTTAGCTCATATTCACGACCGGTGTAGTAATTGGTGGTTTTACCCAGTAAATCGTTTAGCAGAATATGAGGATTGACAGCCGGATTAACCAGAACTGCCTTAAGATGGTATTTTTGTGCCAGGAACGTGGCATAAAATCCGCCCAGAGAACTGCCTACAAGAGCTATATCGGGCAGTTTAC
>JALVDE010000331.1 GCA_027009375.1 Gammaproteobacteria bacterium | reverse complement strand
CTTTCGTCCTGGTAAAATCCCTGTTTCGGTTGTAAAAAAACGTTTTGGTGCTCAGGTTGAAGCGGAAGTTCTGAATGAGAAATTACAGAAAAGCTATTTTGAAGCCATTGCCCAGGAAAAAATTAACCCTGCCGGTCAGCCTAAAATTGACCTGGTTGATGAAGATAATAAAGATGTTATCCGTTATAAGGCCACATTTGAGGTTTATCCTGAAATTGAAGTGGCTTCACTGGCTGAACAGACCTTTGAAAAAGCCAATGTAGAAATTACCGATGCGGATATTGATGCGACTATTGAGAATATTCGTAAACAGAACCAGGTCTTTAATGCAGTTGACCGGGCGGCTGAAGAAGGCGACCAGGTTGTCGTTGATTTTGTCGGTACTATCGACGGTGAAGGCTTTAACGGAAATGAAGGTAAAGATGTGCCTATCGTATTAGGTCAGGCACAGATGATTGAGGGGTTTGAAGAAGGCCTTAAAGGTGCTAAAGCCGGTGATGAAATCACTCTGAACCTGAAATTCCCTGAAGATTATCATTATGCCGATGTGGCAGGTAAGGATGTTCAGTTTGATGTTAAAGTTAAAGCCGTTAACGAATCTTCTCTGCCTGAACTGAACGATGAGTTTTTTGCCAAGTTTGGTATTACTGAAGGTGGAGAAGAAGCCTTCCGTGATGAAGTTAAAAAGAATATGCAGCTTGAGCTGGATAAGGCCATATCCGGTAAGCTGAAAAATCAGATTATGGATACCATTCTTGAGGTGCATGATATTATAGTACCTTCAGCACTGGTTCAGGAAGAAGCCGTTAATATGGCTAAACAGATGCAGCAGCAGTATCAGATGCAGGGCAGTGATGAAGCGGATTTACCTACTCATCTTTTTGAAGAACAGGCCAAAAAACGGGTTACCTTAGGTCTGGTACTGGCGGAAATCGTTAAAGCCAATGAAATCAAGGCTGATCCTGAAAAAGTAAGACAAAAAGTTGAAGAACTGGCGGCCACTTATGAAAACCCACAGGAAGTAATTAATTACTATATGTCCAGCAAGGAAAAACTGGCTGAAATTGAGTCATTTGTACTGGAAGAAATGGTGGTTGACTGGGCCTGTGATCAGGCTAAGGTGGAAGAAAAATCACTGTCTTTTACCGAGTTTATGAATCCTGAAAAAGATAAAGAAGCCGAGACCGCTGAATAAAACAGGCTGATACTTACCGGTATTTAAGATATTAATAAAACGAAGGATAATAATTTAATGCTAAACAATAAAATCACAGCAGGTGCTGTACAGGCCGATAATCTGGGTCTGGTGCCTATGGTTATTGAGCAGACAGCAAGAGGGGAACGTTCTTTTGATATTTATTCAAGATTATTAAAAGAACGGGTGATTTTTCTGGTCGGTCAGGTCGAAGACCATATGGCTAACCTGATTGTAGCGCAGTTATTATTTCTTGAATCAGAAAATCCGGATAAGGATATCCATCTGTATATTAATTCCCCTGGTGGTTCAGTGACTGCCGGTATGTCCATTTATGACACCATGCAGTTTATTAAACCGGACGTCAGTACCATGTGTATTGGTCAGGCGGCCAGTATGGGGGCGTTATTACTGACGGGTGGTGCTCATGGCAAACGCTTCTGTCTGCCTAACTCCAGAATGATGATTCATCAGCCATTAGGCGGATTTCAGGGGCAGGCATCGGATATTGAAATTCATGCCAGAGAAATTCTGACATTAAAAGACAAGTTAAATCAGATCATGGCGGATCATACCGGCCAGGATCTGGACGTTATTGCTCAGGATACGGACAGGGATAATTTCCTCAGTGCTCAGGAAGCCGTTGACTACGGTCTGGTAGATAAAATTATCTCCCATCGTGACAGCATTTCTGAAGAAGAATAAAAACCAAGTAAAATAGTTGGGTTTTATTCAATATAGAGTTGATTTATTAGCCAATAACATTTATATATGTAACAGGTAAATATTATTTTGCCTGTTACAGTTTCATATTGGGTTTCTAATTTATAAGATAATGTGAGATCCGTCAGAAACAAATAAGCTATTTATAAGAAAAGAAGGGCGCAGTTTCCCTGATATGAGGTTCGTTTTATGAGTGATGATACTCAAAACAAAGATGATAATGGTAAGCTTCTTTACTGTTCTTTCTGCGGCAAAAGCCAGCATGAAGTCAGAAAGTTAATTGCCGGTCCTTCTGTATTTATCTGTGACGAATGTGTTGAATTATGCAATGACATTATTCGCGAAGAGATCCAGGAGCAGGGTGGTTCTGTTCCAGGTAAAAAATTACCCACACCCAGAGAAAT
>JALVDE010000330.1 GCA_027009375.1 Gammaproteobacteria bacterium | reverse complement strand
AAAATATCTGGATGAACATCCCAATATCGGTTATCAATTTTATAAATCACTGTTTATCATACTAAGTGACCGTTTAGACAGAGCCAATCACAGGGTAAATGACCTGTTTGCCTGGGGTTTGAAGGTCCATGATATTGATAAACACTTGTAGGAATTTTACGACTATATATAATTAAGTTTTACCGATATAATTCAATAAATTAAATTAACACTACTGACGTCTTGTTTGGGGAGATGGAAAATGCAAATTAACAGTAAACTGGTCACTATAGCTCTTGTTGCTATGGTATTTATTCTTAACGGCTGTAGTAATCCGGTTTATCCTCCTTTGCCACCCAGCCAGCCTATTGCCCCGTTTACCACCGATTATGAACAATATAAATATATTGTCGGTCCTGGTGACAGCCTTAATATCTTTGTCTGGAGAAACCCTGAAGTATCTACCAGTGTCACAGTCAGACCTGACGGTTATATTACCGCCCCTCTGGTGGAAGACCTCAAGGTCAGTGAAAAAACACCCACCGAAATTGCCCGTCAGTATGAAAAAGTACTGGGCGAATATATAAAAGACCCCATTGTCAGTGTCACGGTTGGTGGTTTTGTCGGACCTTATCGTGAACAGGTTCGGGTCATTGGTGAAGCAGCTGAACCTCAGGCCTTACCTTATAAAGAGCACATGACATTGCTGGATCTGATGATTGCTGTGGGCGGTTTAACCGAATTCGCTGATGGTGATAAAGCCATTTTAACCCGTGTTATTGAAGACCATAATGAGCAATATACTGTCCGTATTGAGTCATTGATTCAGGACGGTGATCTGTCTGCCAATGTGAATATCCTTCCCGGTGATATCCTGATCATACCAGAAGCCTGGTTCTAATTTTTTAAGTTAAGGAAACACATAAGTGCAGGAAATCATAGAGCAGCTACTGGGCTATCTCAAAGGGATTTGGAATAAGCGCTGGTATGCGATGGCTGTTGCCTGGATAATTTGTCTGGCAGGCTGGGGGTATATTTATAAAATGCCGGATCAGTTCCAGTCTACCGGTAAATTATACATTGATACCCAATCTTTATTACGCCCTTTATTGCGTGGTCTGGCCATTGAAACCAATGTAGAACAGCAGATCCGTCTAATGGTAAAAACCCTTTTGACGCGCCCCAATATTATAAAAATTATTAATATTGCCGATCTGGATCATTATGTTGAAACCGATGAGCAAATGGAAAACTTAATTAAATCCCTGCAGGACAAGATCAAGATATCCAAAACCGGGCGGGAGAATCTGTATTCCATTTCAGTTGATGATCCGGACCCTGAAATTGCCCAGCGCATCGTACAGGCAACATTGACGGTATTTGTAGAAAACACCCTTGGGGAAGGACGGGAAGAATCGGACTCTGCTAAAAAGTTTATAGATAAACAGATTAAGGAATATGAGAAACGCCTGGTACAGGCCGAGCAGCGTTTAAAAAACTTTAAACAGCAGAATTATGAACTGTTATCTTCAGGCCAGGACTACTATGCAAAAATGAAATCTGACCTGGAAACTTTAAAACAGACAGAACTGCAGTTAAAGGAAGCCGTTGAACAGAAAACGGCCATAGAAGAGGAAATTGAGGATCTGGAAGATGACCTGGATTCGTATGATTTAATTCCTAAAAGTGCCGGGCCTACAGCAATTACCAGCAGTTATGATGCCAGAATTGAAAAGTTAAAAGCAGATATTGACAGCTATTTAATTAACTATACCGAAAAACACCCCGATGTTATTTCAACCCGTCGAGTGTTAAAAGATCTGGAAGCCAAACGGGCCAGGGAAATTGCACAATACAAAGCCAATTTAAAAAAATCCGGGAATGAGGATACCGTTTCTGAGGGAGTCAGTAATAACCCTGTTTATCAACAGCTTAAAATCAGCCTGGGTCAGGCCAATGCGCAGGTAAAAACCCTGCAGGTCAGGGTTGAAGAATATAAGAAACGTTATGAAGAAATGAAAAAACTGGTCAATACCATACCCGAAATAGATGCTAAGGTCGTAGCTTTGAACCGGGACTATGATGTAACTAAACAGCAATATAATAAACTGCTGCAAAGAAGAGAGTCAGCCAGAATCTCTCGTAGTGTGGATCAAACTACAGACAGTGTACAATTCCGGGTTATTGAGCAGCCTCGAATTGTTGATGAACCCGTTGGACCAAACCGGATTTTATTATCGTCAATTGTACTGGTCGTTGGTTTGGGTGTGGGAATTGGTTTTGCTTTCGTACTGTCACAGGTCAAGCCGGTATTTAATTCTGTAAACAGTATTACATCGGCTACC
>JALVDE010000329.1 GCA_027009375.1 Gammaproteobacteria bacterium | reverse complement strand
TTCAAAGTAGTAAAGGTTTTATGCATACCGGTATGGCTGATTTCTATCTGCCCCTTTACCTCATCTTCGGTCTGGCTTAACACCCTGGAACTGCCGCACCAGGGTAAAAACTCCTCGTAGCGATCCACGTCCGCGACCAGGTTATACATTTTTTCTGCACTAAAAGGAATAAGCGCACTTTTATTTATGGTGGTCACAATTACTACCGTAATTCATTAATATTAACTCTTTAGTATTAGCTCGTTAATTAAAAAGAGAACTGAAAAAAGCATCCAGATCAATACCAAATATACTTTCAAAAAAAGCAATAATACCCAGGGCATTCATAAACACAATAATAACCATTATGGGGGCCACATAGCGTACCAGAAAAGACCAGACGCTATACCAGAAAGGACTGATATTAAGCTCCTGTTTTGAATATTCCTTTTTCATTAACCAGCCGGCATAAATGGCTATCATCAGACCACCCAGGGGCAGCATGATATTGGAGGTCAGATAATCCAGAAAATCAAAGGCTGTGGCCTCTTTTAATATAACAAACTCACCATACTGAGTATTAATCGAGGTGGAAATAGTAAAGTCACTGGCCAGGTTAAATGAGAAAATAGTAAACAGACCGGTAAACCACACCAGCAAGCCGGAAATCACCGACATTTTAATGCGTGAAACCTTAAAAGTTTTCATACCCCAGGTAACCGCCGGTTCAATCAGGGAGATACTGGAAGTCCAGGCAGCAAAAACCAGCAGCACAAAAAACAGCGTACCAAATAAGTCACCATACTCCATATGCCCGAAGGCCAGCGGCAGGGTTTTAAAGATCAGACCAGGCCCGGCTGCCGGCTCCAGGGAATTGGCAAAAACAATGGGAAATATGACCATTCCAGCCATTAGAGCCACCACCGTATCCATAATGGCAACGGAAAAAGAAGCCGTAGCAATTGAGGTATTTTTAGGCAGATAAGAACCATAAACCATAATAGCACCCATGCCCAGGCTCAGGGTAAAGAAAGCATGTCCCATGGCACTGAGGACACCTTTAGTGGATATTTTACTGAAATCAGGCGTAAACAGATAACTTAAACCCTGCTTAAAATAACCGGTTTCCATGGAATAAAGCAGCAGTATAATTAACAGCACAAAAAGCAATGGCATTAACCAGGTTACAGCTTTTTCCAGACCGCCCCGTACACCCCGGGCCACCACGGCCATAGTCATAATCATAAAGATCGTATGCCAGGCCAGCAGACTCTCGGCATTACCCACCAGACCGCCAAAAATAGCATCCACATTTTCAGCATCCAGACCATCAAACACCCCGGCGGCCATTCTCGGTACATAGGATAAAGCCCAGCCGGCAATAACGCTGTAATAGGAAAGGATCAGAAAACCGGCAATAACGCCCATCCAGCCTAATAGTCCCCAGGAACGGGAATGGCCGGATTCCCGGGCCAGGTGCTTCATGGTAGTCACCGGATCCTGCTGACCGCGACGGCCGAGCATAATTTCCGCCATCATAATAGGAATGCCAATAGCCGCAATACACAGCAGGTAAATCAGCACAAAAGCACCCCCGCCATTTTCACCGGTAATATAGGGAAATTTCCAGATATTACCCAGACCGACTGCAGAGCCGGTTGCAGCCAGAATAAACACCAGTCGTGAAGACCACTGCTCTCTGGGCTGTTCTGCTGACTTTACCTGTGAAGCCCCTTCAGACGGCTGAGTCGATGTCGTTTTTTCAGACATAAGAACCAATCCC
>JALVDE010000328.1 GCA_027009375.1 Gammaproteobacteria bacterium | reverse complement strand
GGAATGAGGCACAAAAGGGAAACAGAAAATTTCTAGATTACTTTTTTCGGGGGAGCTGCAGCATTAAGATCAATTTCCCCTTCTTCCTTAAAAGGAATACTCAACAGGCTGTTAGAGGGATAAATAGAACCGCTGATCTGATAGTGAAACGTCTTAGCTTTATCCTGCTGCATACCATGTAACTGGCGGATAATACCAAAAATAGTACTGGTAACATTGACACTGACTATCCCTTCAGAAAAAGCCGGGATGGTAACTTTTTCATTACTGACACCAGAGGCAAAATCTTTACCATTAAGCTCAATATCAAAACTCATCCCATCAATACTAACCGCTTCTCTGCCCCGGTTCATCACCCGCAAACTAACCTGAAACCGCTGCTCCATCAAGGTCGATTCCAGCATCCGCATAGAGGAAATATTAACCTTAAACTGATCCGGTTGAGGCGCAATAGAAGCACACCCACTTAAAACCAGCAAAAAAAGAAAAACAGAAGAGTACTTAAAAAGCATCATAATAAGCCTGAAAAATGGAATGATTACCAACAACTATAGCCCACCCAAACTTTAAACACAAAACAACAACCAGGCTCTAGCTCTTAGCTCTTTCTGAACGCTCAACGCTCAGCGCTGAACGCTAATCTCTTATTCCTCAATCCCCTGACTGGCCAGATATTCATCATAAGTCCCCTTAAAGTCCACAATCCCGTCATCAGTCATTTCCAGAATACGGGTGGCCAGAGAGGACACAAACTCCCGGTCATGACTGACAAAGACCAGAGTTCCCGGGTAAATATCCAGAGCCATATTCAGGGATTCAATGGATTCCATATCCATATGGTTGGTCGGCTCATCCATAAACAGGATATTAGGTTTCTGCAGCATCAGCTTGCCATAAACCATACGTCCCTTTTCACCGCCGGAGAGCACCTTAACTGATTTTTTAGTGTCGTCACGGGAAAACAGCAGACGCCCCAGGATGCCACGGATAACCTGATCGTCATCATTATCCTGCCCCCATTGTTCCATCCAGTCAAACAGAGTCATATCCGCTGCAAATTCATCGTTATGTTCCTGGGGATAGTAGCCGATATTGGCATTTTCAGAAAACTTAACGATACCGGTTTTGGGTTCCAGATCATGGATCAGGGTTCGCAGCAAGGTGGTTTTACCAATACCATTAGCACCGATAATAGCAATTCTTTCACCGACTTCCACCAGCATGTTCAGATTTTCAAACAGCAGTTCATCATAGCCGTTACTCAGGTTCTCGACCTCAAAGGCATTACGATACAGCTTTTTATCCTGTTCAAAACGGATAAAGGGGTTTTTCCGGGAAGAGACCTTAATATCATCCAGCTGGATTTTCTCCAGACGTTTACGGCGTGAAGTGGCCTGTTTGGCCTTGGAGGCATTGGCAGAAAAACGCTCAACAAATTTCTGCAGTTCCGCCATTTCAGTTTTTTTCTTCTCATTGGACTGCATCTGACGCTCACGAGCCTGGGTCGCTGCCAGCATATATTCATCATAGTTACCGGGATAAATATTGATGGAACCATAATCCAGATCGGCCATATGGGTACAGACAGAGTTTAAAAAATGACGGTCATGAGAAATAATAATCATGGTGCAGTTACGTTCATTGAGCACCGTTTCCAGCCAGCGGATAGTATTAATATCCAGATTATTGGTAGGTTCGTCCAGCAGCATAATGTCCGGATCGGAAAACAGGACCTGGGCCAGCAGCACCCTCAGTTTGAAGCCCGGCGCAATAGCCGACATAGGACCGAAATGCTGTTCCACTGGAATACCCACACCGATTAATAACTCTCCGGCTCTGGATTCCGCAGTGTAACCATCCATTTCACCGTACTGCACTTCCAGATCCGCTACCCGCATACCATCTTCTTCCGACATATCCGGATCAGCATAAATTCGATCCCGTTCTTCTTTAACCTTCCACAGCTCTTCATGCCCCATAATGACGGTATCAATAACACTGTATTCTTCATAGGCAAACTGATCCTGACGCAGTTTACCCACTCTCTCTCCAGGGGTAATGGTTACCGTACCGCTGGTAGGCTCCAGATCACCACCCAGAATTTTCATAAAAGTGGATTTACCGCAGCCATTGGCACCGATTAAACCGTACCGGTTACCATCACTGAATTTAACAGAGACATTTTCAAATAAGGGTTTGGCACCAAACTGAATGGTAAGATTTGCTGTCGAGATCAAAATACTATTCCTGTTATTGTAAAGGCGGGCATACTGGAGGCGATATTATCCTGTATTAACTGCAAAAAATAAATAGACATATTGATAAAAGTACATTATTCTATTTACTGAATAGTCTATTAATTCCAAAAGCACCTAGTAAGAGGATAGCATTATGCCCCGAGGCGGTAAACGTGCCGGTGCCGGCCGGCCCAAAGGAACAGGCAAATACGCAGAACCCACTAAAGCCATCCGTGTACCGGTCAGCATGGTGGACAAAATTCTGGAATACGCACATTCCGGTGGTTTCCAGCTTCCTCTGTACGGCGGCAAAGTTGCGGCCGGCTGCCCAGCCCCTACCGATGACTATATTGAAGGCATGATGGATCTCAGTGAACACCTGATCCATGATCCGGCCACCACTTTCTTTGTCCGTGTCACCGGCTATTCCATGATTAATGCCGGTATTCATCCCGATGATATTCTTGTAGTGGACCGAAGCCTCGAAGCCCGGCACGGAAAAATAGTTATTGCGGCGGTTGATGGTGAGCTGACCGTTAAACGTCTGTATAAAAAAGATAATAGAGTACGCCTGCTGCCTGAAAATGATGAATTTGATCCTATTGATATTGCACCTGAGGAAACGCTGCATATCTGGGGCGTAGTCACTAATGTGATCCATGCCTTATAATTGCGCTGTAAATAACAACGAACCAGTGATAAAGTAAGCCTCTTTTTTCTTCACCAGGATTGTATTTTTCATGTGGTTTAAAAATTTAAAAATTTACCGTTTCAGCAAGCCTTTTACTCTTTCGCCTGAACAACTGGAACAACAGTTAGCAGACAAATCATTTCAACCTTGTGCTTCCACCCAGCCCTCCTCTTACGGCTGGGTATCCCCGCTGAATCATCCCGATGCGGATCAAAACCAGCTGACACACACCATTGGCCAGTACACCATGATCTGCAGTCGTCTGGAAGAACGGATATTACCGGCCAGTGTCATTAATGATGCCTTAAACAACAAACTTGACAGCATCCAGAGTGAAACAGGCCGGCGACCGGTGGGTAAATATAAACAGAGTATTAAGGATGAGTTAATTCTGGAGCTGTTACCCAAAGCCTTTACCCGTTCAAAACGCACCTATGCCTACCTGGACAGGGAGCAACAATTGATTATTGTTGATGCTGCCAGCAGCAATAAAGCTGAAGAACTGATTGAATTTTTACGCCAGACTCTCGGCAGTTTACCGGTTGTCCCACTTAAAACAACGACCAGCCCGGCTACCCTGATGACAGCCTGGTTAAAGGGTGAAAAACTGGCTGATGATTTTATTATTAAAGACGAATGTGAATTACAGGAAGCCGCAGAAGACGGTGCGATTATTCGCTGTAAGCGCCAGGATCTCAGCAGTGACGAAATTCAGATGCATCTGGATAACGGTAAACAGGTAACCCGCCTGGCGATTAACTGGAATGATGCCCTGGAATGCCTGCTGCAGGATGACTTAAATATAAAGCGCCTGAAGTTTTCCGATGAATTACTGGAACAGGCGGCCGATGACGGAGCAGAAGATCCAGCAGCCCGTTTTGATGCTGATTTTAACCTTATGACCGGCGAATTATCCCGTTTTATTCCCTGTTTAATTGAGGTTCTTGATGGTGAATCCACATCACCGGTAAAATAATTTCGATATAAGCCTGATCCCTGTAGGAAAACGATTATCCCCGGAGTGATTCTTTTTAGAAACATGATATAGTTAAGTTAATAGCCTGTTACTTCTGGAAAATTTCAAGGATAATCATGACCATCAAAAAAACACTGACCCAAATCAGCCTTGCTACTCTAATCAGTTTTAACCTGTCGGGGATTGCTTTAGCCGGAGCACTGGAAGATGCTCAACAGGCTATTGAGAAAAAAGACTATGCAACAGCCGTTATCCATTTAAAAAACCAGCTCAAAGAAACACCTAAAAATGCCCAGGCCCGTTTTTTACTGGGTCGTCTGTATCTACAGCAGGGCAAACTGGACTCCAGTATTAAAGAACTGTCCAGGGCTCATGAATATGCACCCGACAATACTGAGTTCACTTTCCTGTATGCTGAAGCCTTACAGGTAGCAGGCAAATATAAAAAACTACAGAAACTGCTTGATACGCCATTTTCTGACAAAAAACAGGAGGCCACCCGTTTAAGTTTTCTGGGTTTTGCCCACCTGGCATCCAGACAACTGGCCGATGCCAGACAGGCTTTTGAAGAGTCTATTAGCGCCAATGCCAATGTCCGCGCCTATAATGGCCTGGCTACTGTTGCAATTATGGAAAATGACCTGGAGCAGGCGAAACAATACCTGAGCAAGGCTGAAACCCTTGAACCGGACAATGCCTCCACCCGGCACCTGAAAGCCAAACTGGCCAACCTGGATAAACAGCCTGAACAGGCCCTGGCAATATACAACCAGCTCATTAAAGACCAGCCCAGAAATCTTAACTATAAACTTGAACGTGCCGCTACTCTAATCATCCTGGGTCAGACTGACAAGGCGGAAGAAGATTTAAAACAGATCCTGGAAAAAGTAGCCAATCATCCCCAGGCTAATTTTCTGCTGGCTCAGATATTATTAACTAAAAAAGACTTCCAGGGTGCCCAGGAAGCCGCTCAGAACACCGTAAATGTTATGCCTGATCATAAACCGGCCACCTTAATACTGGGGGCGGCTAATTTAGGTCTTAAAAATTATAACCAGGCAGCTGAATACCTGATTATTTACCTGTCATCTAATCCAACGGATCTAAATGCCCAGAACCTGCTGGCTAATGTCTATCTTGCTCAGGGTAAGGCAAAACAGGCTTTATTAATCCTGGAAGGTATTCCCGCCGAACAAAGAGACCAATCAGCCCCTATCTTACTTACTTTGGGCAGCAGTTATATACTGGCCGGGAAAAATAAACAGGCACTGGATACGCTTAGTCATGCCCAGAAACTGTATCCTGAAAACCAGGACATTAAAAAGCGCCTGATTGCCGCACAGTTTCAGTCAGGCAACCTGGACACCGCCGTTTCAGAACTGGAAGAACTGGTCTCAGACAAGCAGGGGTCTGCACAGGAACAGACCAATACTAATTATTTACTGGTGGCCTCATATCTTAAGCAGCAACAGCCTGAAAAAGCCCGTCAGCTTATTAAGCAATTACTTAAGCAAACACCGAACGACAGGATACTGCAGAATCTCAGCGCTATTACTGAGTTTCAGATGGGCAATAAAGACAAAGCGGTGGAAATTTATAATAAGCTGATCAGCCAGGATAAAAACAATATCCAGGCCTATATGGGACTGGCCAGAATAGCAGCCAGTAATGAGAACTGGTCCGAGGCTGAGAAAAATTTTAAACAGGTAATAAAAATCAAACCGGATAATCTAAAAGCCTATCTTGGCCTGGCGGTTATTGCAGAGAAACAGAAACACCCCGAACTGGCCGAGCAGTATTTTCTGGATGCCATTAACCAAAGTAGGGAAAACCCAGTGGCACAATTGACAATTGCCTCCTTATTAAGCCAGTGGTATCAATCCCTGCATAAACCAGAAAAGATCCTCGAGCTTGCTCAGACTCTGGTCAAACAGCACCCGGAAAATACCCGGGTAATGATTTTTCTGGCAAAAGCCCAGGCGGCCAATAACCAGAAAGCCGAGGCTGAAAGAACCTTAAACAACATTACCGCCTTCGACAAAAAAGACATTACTCACCGGGTATTACTGGCATCATTATTGGCCGAAGATGAAGACAGAATTGATGATGCACTGGATGTACTGGATACAGCAATTACTATTGAACCGGATAACCTTTCCCTGTATTTAAACAAGGCCTCTTTATACCTGAAAAAAGGCGATTATCAACAGGCCCTGAAAATTGCCCAGGATATCCAGCAGGAGTTTCCCGATTCTACTAATGGAAAACTACTGGAAGCAGATATATACCGTGTACAGAAACGTTATGAGTCCGCTCTTAGCATTTATGAAAGCGTTTATTCCACTGAACCTACACGCAAAATTTTATCGGCCCTGGTGGACATGTACATTGAACTGAATCAGCCTGACAAGGCCATGGCAGCTCTGGAAAAGGCTCTCAAAACCGATCCTGATGACATTGAAAGCCTGTTTAAACTGGCGTCCTTATACCACGAAAAAAATCAACTGGATAAGGCCAGACACTATTACGAACAGATCCTGCATAAGATCCCCAACCATATTGTCACACTTAACAACCTGTCCTGGATTTATATGGACACAGATATTGAAAAAGCACTGGAACTGGCCCGTAAAGCACATGAACTGGCTCCCGATTCAGCAGCTATTGCAGACACTTATGCCTATGCTCTGGCCCAGTCCGGTGATGCAAAAAAAGCACTGAAACTGCTGCAACAGGCTGCAGAAAAACTGCCTGATGATAACGATGTTCAGTATCACCTGGCCTATACATACAAGCAGTTAGGACAAACCCAAAAAGCAAAAGCTATCCTGGAAAAAATTGTAAATAGCGAGAAACAATATATGGAACAGGATAAAGCCAAAACGCTCTATGGGGAATTACAGTAAAACAACAGGGGCAAACTATAGTCCCTTAAATAAAACAGCGGTTAGAAATTATGAGTGATACCCAAAAAACCGATCTCCCGGATCCTGAAACAGAATCAACTATAAAAGATAAGCTATGCATAGATTTTCACGGTGCAGCCATTATTGATGAAAACGGCAGAGAAATTCCGATCACTGAAAACATGGTTAAAGAGGCCTGTGAGACAATTGATCCAGAGACCTCCTGAATTGATAAAGCTATTATTTCTTAAGTTATTTATTGAACTTGCCTCCAACCACTGTCAACGATTAGAATAGCCTCTCTGAATAACAGGAAACCTGTGCGTGTCCATAGCCTCAAATAAATCCAGTAAGCCGCCCGGCAGCGAAATACAACTCATCCGGCCTGATGACTGGCACCTGCATGTGCGTGCCGGTGCAGGGCTGAAAGCCGTTATGCCGTTTACAGCCCGACAGTGCGGTCGAGCCATTATAATGCCCAACCTTACACCGCCAGTGACCACGACCGAACTGGCCAGTGCTTATTACCAGGAGATTATGCAGGCACTGGAACCGCAAAGCGCATTTCAGCCCCTGATGACACTTTACCTGACCAATAATACCTCTGCTGAAGAAATACAGCTGGCGGTAAACAGCGGCCTGGTTTATGCCGTTAAGCTCTATCCTGCCGGAGCCACTACCAATTCTGATGCCGGTGTAACGGATATTAAACAATGCTATCCGGCTCTGGAAAAAATGCAGGCTCTGGGTCTGCCCCTGCTGGTTCACGGTGAAGTCACCGATCCTGATATTGATATATTTGACCGTGAAAAACAGTTTATTGAGCAGCGACTCATTGGCATCATTCATGACTTTCCTGAACTGAAAGTGGTGTTTGAACATATTACCACCCGGGATGCGGCAGACTTTGTAAGCGAAAGTTCCGAGTATATAGGCGCAACCATTACCGCCCACCATCTGCTGATGAACCGCAACGATATGCTGGTGGGCGGTATAAAACCACATCATTACTGCCTGCCGGTCTTAAAACGGGAAACTCATCGCCAGGCATTAATTGCGGCTGCAACTTCCGGTAATAGCAAATTTTTTATGGGCACAGATAGCGCACCCCATGCCCGGGGTAAAAAAGAAACCACCTGCGGCTGTGCCGGTATGTTTACTGCCTTTGCCGCCATTGAGCTGTATGCTGAGGCCTTTGAAAATGCTGAAGCCCTGGAGCAACTGGAAAATTTCTGCAGTATCCATGGAGCAGAGTTTTATGGACTGCCCGTCAATAGTGACCAAATTACTCTGAGAAAAGAACCCTGGACAGTACCCCAAAGCTATCCTTACGGTGATGATGTGGTAGTACCCTTACGAGCCGGACAGACCATCCAGTGGAAATTTATTCCATAACACAAATATTCAATTACCAGGAACTACAATACCAGCCAGATGAGCAAGAATACCCCCAAAAAAGAAAAACCCACCACCGGCATTGTCACCCGCTTCCGGGGATTTTTACCGGTCGTGGTCGATGTGGAAACCGCCGGATTTAACCCAAAAACCGATGCTCTGCTGGAAGTGGCCGCAACAATTCTGCGCATGGATGAACAAGGCGATTTATACTGCCATGAAACCTATGCCTGCAATATTGAACCGTTTCCCGGTGCTAACCTGGACGAAGCCGCCCTGAAATTCACCGGCATTAATCCGTACAATCCCTTTAGAATGAACAAGCCCGAGGCAGACGCATTAAGAGAAATTTTTCAGCCCATACGCAGGGAAATCAAGCAGACCGGATGCAGCCGTGCCATACTGGTAGGCCATAACCCCACCTTTGATCTGAACTTCCTCACAGCGGCGGTAGAGCGCAATAATATCAAGCGCAATCCGTTTCACAAGTTCAGCACCTTTGATACCGCAACCTTAGGCGGCCTGGCCTATGGTCAGACCGTACTCTCCCGGGCAGCACAGGCCGCCGGTCTGGAATGGAGTGATGAAGATGCCCACTCAGCCAAATACGACACTGAACAGACCGCAGAACTGTTCTGCCGTATCATCAACCGCTGGCATCATCTGGAAAAACTGGAACAGTCATAATATACGGAACAGGTATTAGAGGGTTCATAGAGTATTCTTGAGTAATTTTCAATGTGTGCCATGATTAAATGAAAACTACCTGGTTACTGGAGTGAAATAAC
>JALVDE010000327.1 GCA_027009375.1 Gammaproteobacteria bacterium | reverse complement strand
CGTCATAAACCCAGTGAACTGCTACTGGAAGAAAACAGTCTCTATAAAACCGCACTGAAACAGCAGCTGGGTAAACAGACGGCCTTTACTGAACAGCCGCCCTGGTGGTTTGATGAGCAGGCTTCCCGGCAGTTGCTTAATGAGCAGTTTGGCACACAGGATCTGTCCGGTTTCGGCTGTAATGATTATCATAGCGCCCTGTGTGCCGCAGGCTGTTTACTGCAATATGTGCAGAACACCCAGCGCATGGCTTTGCCGCATATCAATACCTTAAAGCCGGAACAGCATGACTCTGCCGTGGTTCTGGATACCATCAGCCGCAGAAACCTGGAAATCACTCAGGCACTGAGCGGCCATTCTGAACATACTCTGCTGGCCATCATGGATCAGACCGCTACTGCCATGGGCAGCCGCTTATTGTGCCGCTGGCTGAATCGTCCACTGCGTGATCAGTCTATTTTAAAACAGCGTTATCAGGCCATTGAGCAACTGCAGTCAGACAACTGTTATGAACTGATTCAGCCCTTATTAAAGCAGATTGGTGATATAGAGCGGGTACTGACCCGTATTGCCCTGAAAACTGCCCGACCGCGTGATTTTGAACGGCTAAAACATTCTCTGGCGGTACTGCCGGTATTACAGAGTGAGCTGGTGGCTATAAACGATCCGCTGATTCAGCAACTGGCTCAGACCATTGCTGTTTTTCCCCAGCAGCAGCAATTACTGGAACAGGCCATAATTGACAATCCCCCCGTTCTAATTCGTGACGGCGGCGTCATTGCTCCGGGTTATGATCAGCAACTGGATGAGCTGCGCAATATCCAGAAAAACGCCAACCAGTATCTGGTGGATCTGGAAGCCAGAGAAAGAGAGCGCACCGACATAGCCACTCTTAAGGTCAATTATAATAAGGTGCATGGTTATTATATTGAAGTCAGTCGGGCTCATTCTGAACACTTGCCGGAAGATTATCAGCGCCGCCAGACTCTGAAAAATAATGAGCGTTTTATTACGCCCGAATTAAAAGCCTTTGAAGACAAGGTGCTCAGTGCCAATGAAAAAGCCCTGAGTCGGGAAAAAGCTTTATACGAACAATTATTTGACAAACTTTCACCACAATTGCTGGCCATGCAGGCCAGTGCCGGGGCCCTGTGCGAGATGGATGTCTTATGCAATCTGGCAGAACGGGCCGTCAGTCTTAACTGGTGCAAACCGGAACTGGACAGCGGTACACATCTGAATATTGTGCAGGGACGCCATCCTGTGGTTGAGCAAATCCAGGACAGTCCCTTTGTGGCCAATGATGTCCAACTGGATGCACAGCGCCGGATGTTATTAATTACCGGGCCGAATATGGGGGGCAAGTCCACCTATATGAGACAGGTCGCTTTACTGACGGTCATGGCGCATATCGGCAGTTTTGTCCCAGCCCGTTCAGCTCGTTTTGGACATATTGACCGGATTTTTACCCGTATTGGCGCTTCAGATGATCTGGCCGGCGGCCGTTCTACCTTTATGGTAGAAATGACCGAAACCGCCAATATACTGCACAATGCCACAGAATATTCTCTGGTGCTGATGGATGAAATCGGCCGCGGCACCAGTACCTATGACGGCCTGTCCCTGGCCTATGCCTCAGCTCATTACCTGGCTGAAAAAATATCCGCATTTACCCTGTTTGCCACCCATTATTTTGAACTGACTCATCTGGCCGAACAGTTTCCACAAATTGTTAATGTCCACCTGGATGCAGTAGAGCATGGCGAAAAAATTGTCTTTATGCACAAGGTGGAAGAAGGCCATGCTTCACAAAGTTATGGTATCCAGGTCGCCGCCCTGGCCGGTGTTCCGGCACAGGTCATTAACCTGGCTAAAAAGAAACTGTCCATGCTTGAGTCCATGGAGAGTTCTGATACCTCCTCTGTCAGGAACAGGGAAAATCAGCAGGTTGAATTAACACTGGAAACAGAGCCTGACTATGGTGAGTTAATTACTGAACTGAACAGTATTGAGCCGGATAACCTAACACCTAAAGAGGCATTAGATATTCTGTATCAACTTAAGAGAAAATTATAAGGCAAGCGTTTTTAATTGATTCCTGATTTTATTCCAGCCCCGCAATTAAGGCCAGCCTTGCCAGCTCGGTAACGGAGCGGGTCTGCATTTTAGTCATCATATTAGCCCGGTGCAGTTCTACCGTTTTAATACTGATATTTAATTCACTGGCAATAATTTTATTAGGCATGGATTCCAGTACCCGCTCCAGCACTTCTCTTTCCCGGGGTGTCAGTTTATCCAGATTCTGCCGGACGGCATCAATACGCTTCTGCTT
>JALVDE010000326.1 GCA_027009375.1 Gammaproteobacteria bacterium | reverse complement strand
CAGTAAAGGCAGCTAAGGCTCTGGGGAGACGCAAATTAAAAATCAGGCTGTGGTGAAAAGGGGAAAGGGTGCTGCCGGTTAGTGAAAGTAGTTCCTGAACAGGAACAGACACTGAACCGGTCAGCATGGCAAATATAAAACTGATAAGAGAAAGTATGACCAGAGCCAGCAGAAAAATAACAGGATGTTTTTTTAACATAACATCTCGATGTGTATTAATTCTGCTGTTCCAGCCATGGTATTACATTTTGTAATGTATCGATGCAAAGGCAAATCTATCCTGAGCTTTGTAAGGCAGTTCGTTACCATAGGTTTGCCTGTTTGTGGCATATTCTTTATCAAAAAGATTATCTACTTTGGCTTTAATAGTCCAGTTTTTTGTCAACGCCCATGCACTGCGAATATTCATAATACCGTAACCCGCAAGCGTGTTATCATTATTTGCATCAAGGTAACGTTTGGAGGCAGCAATAACTGATGCGCCATAAGTAAAGTTTTTATACTGACTGTCCAAATCAAGCCGGAAAGTATCTCTGCTGCGATTGGTCAGATAGTTTCCGGTTTCATCGTTTTTAGGATTTGTATGTGAAATATTACCCTGAATATTCCAGCCAAACAATTGTGTTCCCAGGCTTAATTCAACACCGTCAATATTGGCTTTATTGATATTTTTCATGGTTGGGTACTGATATTCAATCAGATTTCTGATACTGGTGGTATAAAAATTAGCTGACCAGTTAACGTTTTTATATTCTCCACTCAAACCAAAGTCAAAACTTTCGGATTTTTCAGGTTTTAAACCGGGGTTGCCTTTAAAATAGCCCACATCCGGGTAATATAAATCATTAAAAGTGGGGGCTTTATAAGCTGTTCCATAGTTAACGGTGACTCTTACATATTCATCCAGGTCAAAACCAAAACCAATATTACCCGTATTGTGGCTGCCAAATTGCTGATTATCATCATATCTCCAGGCACCCTTGATCTCAAAAACTTCTCCATAATATTGATATTGAGTAAATACACCTTTTGTCCAGCGACTGTCCTTATCAAAGTTAGTTGTACTATCTACCGATTCATCCAGATAATCGAAGCCAACAGTCAGGATATCCTTGTCTCTTATAATAAAATCATTTTTCCAGGAAAAATTATCTTTTGTTGTATCAAACTGAGACTTTTCTATAGTCGTTCCAAAATAAGGGTATTGGTAATTATCACTTTCATCTTTACTTTGACCAACTAATATCTGAGAGGACCAGATGTCATTTATTTTCAGGTCAGCAACAATAGAGGCAACCTGTTGTTTAAATTCTGTACGGGTTTTGGTCGTGGCCAGATTCAGACCATTGGTATAATCATACTGGTTTTCACCATCAGCCAGGAGAAAACTGCCGCTTAAAGTAAACTGTTCGTTAAATTGATGACGACCATTGATAGAAACAGAGGTATTATCAAAGCCATCATCGTCATTGTCTGCATTGGCAGGATTGGGATCACCAAGAAAATCATAACCATCGGTATCAATATACCCCACACCAATGTTAAAACTGGATGTTTCATTACCATAACTAAAACCTGCATTGGCTTCTACGGTATCATCAGAACCATAACCTGTGTCAGCATAAAAGCTCTGACCATGGGCTTCTTTATTTGTAAAAATCTGAATAATACCACCAATAGCACTACTGCCGTATAAACTGGACTGTGGCCCTCGTACTACTTCAATGCGTTCAATTTGGGAGACAGGAATATACTGGAAAGGTGTTGTCCCAAGGGTAGCAGAACCATAGGGAACACCATCAACCAGTACCAGAACATGATCACTGTTTGTGCCGCGCATAAAAATACTGGTGCTGCTGCCCATACCGCCGCTGGTTCTTATGTCAATGCCTGGTGTGGATTTTAAAACATCAACGACAGACTGAGCCTGCAGGCGATCAATATCCTTGCGGGTAATAATGGTGACCGGTGCAATGGTTTCATCTACCGTATTAGCAGTTCGGTTTGCAGTAACAATAATTTCTGGAATATCTTCGGCCTGAGCCTGAATGGAAACCAGTGGAGTTAAAAACAGGCTAAGCGCCGAAAGGGTCTGGATGGCAGGTACTCTATACAACATGATCTGATCCTTGTTCACACGCCCCGTGTGAGTAAATAATTAAAATATTTCAGCGGGGGAGTAACAGGGTTCAGGGGAGAGACGTGCAATAAACAACCTGACCCGGCTCGCCCTCCGCAAGCTTAATAGGTGGTTTTTATGGTCGGTCTCCGGGCTTATGCAGTGCCTTAATGCTTTAAAAAGAATAAAACATTAAACTGTCAAAAGTGCCTTCC
>JALVDE010000325.1 GCA_027009375.1 Gammaproteobacteria bacterium | reverse complement strand
TGGGAAAGAAAACATGCAGCCCAATATGGTGGACGAACGGTTTTTGATGGTACTGATACAAAATTACCCCGCAGTAAACAATTACCATTGTTTTAAAATATAACCCTGGAAAAAAATGGTTATTAATACCAGGATTTTTTCAGAAACATCTGCAGCATTAATGACTCTAAAAGCGTTTAGAGGTAAACTCCAGTTATACAAACCGGATATAAATCCCCCTTTTAACTGGGTAAGAAACATCCATGATACAAGAATGGCATAGTCCCGGGAAAAAAATTCTGCGTAATCCGCTGAGTTTTATCCGCCAGGTTTTTAAAAGTTTTCAGGCTAACCAGGGTTTACTGCTTTCAGGTGCTGTGGCTTATTATACCCTGCTGTCGATTATCCCCTTATTTTCCCTGATCCTTATTGTACTTTCCTATGTGGTTTCACCGGAACTGTTATTAAAAATAACCGGAGAGTATATTAACCTAATACTGCCCGATCAGTCCTCGGTATTTATGGAACAGATCACCCACTTTACCCGGCAAAAACATATCGGTTTGCTGTTACTTCTGATACTGCTGTTTTTCAGTTCCATGACCTTTACAGTTCTGGAAAACACCATGTCCATTATCTTTTATCACCGGGTAAAGATCCGTCGCCGGCATTTTCTAATCTCTGCCATTATTCCTTATTGCTATATTATTGTTTTAGGTCTGGGGATGCTGATTATTACGGCCATCAGCGGCATTCTGCAAATATGGGAAGGGGAAACGCTGCACTTTCTATACTGGACTTTGAGTTTAGACAGTGTGACCAAGATTATTGTCTATATTTTAGGCATCATCGGCCTTATTCTGATGCTGACTTCAATTTATATGGTGATGCCCGTTGGTAAACTGAGCTTTAAACATGCCTTAATCGGCAGTATCAGTGCCACCTTTTTATGGGAAATTGCCCGTCATCTTCTGGTCTGGTATTTTTCAACACTGTCCATGGTCAATGTGGTTTACGGCTCTTTAACTTCCGCTATTGTGATTTTACTGTTTCTGGAAGTGGGTGCAATTATCCTGCTCTTTGGTGCCCAGGTGATTGCCGAATACGAAAGAATGGGTTATGGCGAGGCCTGTGAAGGCTGTGATGATTTTGTTACTGAGCAAAAGTAAAACGTGGTGCCTATTGGTTTTTCATGGATACCAGGGCGGCTGAAATATAGTCAATCATAGACCACAGGGTCAGGAACACCGCAATATAGAGCAGTACAAAACCAGCTTCAACCAGAGGGAAGCCAAACAGGGGCTGACCATAGAGCAGCCAGACCAGAGCCGTCATTTGAGTAGTGGTTTTAACCTTGCCAATAATAGAAACCGCCACACTATTGCGTGAGCCAATTTCTGCCATCCATTCTCTGAGGGCAGAAATGGTAATTTCACGGCCAATAATAATAATAGCGGCCAGAGTCATAAAGATACTGGGATAATCGGTTGGGTTTTTATCCACCAGCAGGATCAGGGCAACAGAGACAATCACCTTATCGGCCACCGGGTCCAGAAACGCGCCAAAGGCCGATGTCTGCCCCCATTTGCGAGCCAGATAACCATCAAACAGATCGGTAATGGCCGCTACCATAAATACTGCAGCAGCTACCTGTTCACCCCAGGAAACCGGCAGGTAGAAAAATACCACCACAACAGGCACCAGTACAATGCGAAATGAGGTAAGCAGATTGGGTATGTTGTATTCCATAATATATCCAGCTATTAGCCGTGAAAATGATCGTAAATCTTTTGCGCCAGAGATTTACTGATGCCCTTAATTTTAGCCAGGTCTTCCACCCCGGCACGAGCCACTTCCTGCAGACCGCCGAACTGTTTTAACAGTTCCTGCCGACGCTTCGGCCCCAGGCCGCTGATTTTTTCCAGCTGTGAGGTCTTGCGGGCTTTGGCTCTGCGGGTCTTATGGCCGGTGATGGCAAAGCGATGAGCCTCATCCCGGATATGCTGCAGCAAATGCATGGCTTTTGAATTTGACGGCAGTATAACCTTCTCATTGGTCTCTGACAATAATAGCGTATCATGCTCCGCTTTTCGACCTTCACCTTTGGTAATACCGATAATCCGCACAGAATTAAGCTGTAATTCTTCCAGTACATCCCGTGCCTGTTTAACCTGTCCCTTACCACCGTCAATAACCAGCAGCTCCGGTAACTTGCCCTCCCCTTTTGCGGCTCTGATATAGCGCCGGGTTAAGGCCTGATGCATGGCGGCATAATCATCACCGGGGGTGATATTATCAATATTAAAGCGTCGGTAATCGGACTTTAAGGGGCCGGACTGATCAAATACCACACAG
>JALVDE010000324.1 GCA_027009375.1 Gammaproteobacteria bacterium | reverse complement strand
ATTTGTCTTTACATTACTGCTACTTACAATCATCCTGTTTGTCTCCGATAAGGTTCGCCTGGATATTGTTGCTATAGGCGTTATTCTGGTGCTGATGCTTAGCGGCCTGCTTACTCCGGTGGAGGCTTTGTCCGGTTTTGCTGATCCGGTGGTACTGTTAATTGCCGGTCTTTTTGTGATTGGTGAAGGATTATACCAGACCGGTATTGCCTTTGCGGTAGGTCACTGGCTGATGCGGGTGGCCGGAACCCATGAAGTTCGCCTGATGGTGATGCTTATGCTGGTGGTGGCAGGCTTATCGGCTTTTATGAGTTCTACCGGTGCGGTAGCTATTTTTATTCCCATTGTTTTAAGTCTTAGTGTTAAGGCTGGGATCAATCCATCCAGACTGCTACTGCCGATAGCTCTGGCCTCTTTAATCGGAGGTATGCTGACATTGATTGGAACCCCGCCTAATCTGGTGGTCAGTACGCAACTGGAACGGGAAGGGCTTGAACCTTTTGGTTTTTTCAGTTTTACACCCATTGGCTTAACGGTGCTGGTCTGCGGTATTATCTACATGTTACTGGTAGGACGTTATCAGCTGCCAAAGCGCTCTGCAGGCAAACCTAAGCGTAACCAGCGCAGTATCCGGGAACTGGCTGATGCCTACGCGATACGGGACAAAATCAGGCTTTTGCAGCTGGGCAGCAGCTCATCCCTGGCGGGGCAGAGCATAGAGCAGGCTCGACTATTAAGCCGTTATGGTATTGTGGTCATTGGTATTGAACATAATGAACTGTTAAATCCAGCTTTATCCAGTTCTGTGCTGTCACCCAATGATGCCTTGCTGGTGTTTGGTAAGCCAGCAGATCTGGAGCATTTTCGTAATAAGGAACAACTGAAGGAGCTGCCACTGGATGAATACCAGGTTCAGCGGGTAAAACAGGAACTGGGACTGGCTGAAGTTCTGCTGACGCCTAACTCTCATCTTATAGGCCAAACGCTGATTGAGGCAGATTTCAGGCAACATTATGAGCTGACTGTACTCGGTATTCAGCGGTTGGGACAATCACTGCAGGATAATTTTACTCATATTCCCCTGGCTTTTGGTGATTCTGTACTTGTGGCCGGAGGCTGGCAGGCCATTGCAGAGCTTAAGGAAGGGCATGACGACTTTCTGGTATTAAACCTGCCTGAAGAACTTGCTGAAGTGGCACCCGGCAGACATAAATCCATTCATGCCCTGGTTATTCTGGCGGTTATGCTGGTACTTATGACCTTTAACCTGGTGCCTAATGTGGCAGCCGTATTACTGGCGGCACTGGCCATGGTACTGACCGGCTGCATTACTATGAACAACGCCTACCAGTCGCTGAATGCTCAGAGTCTGGTGCTGATCGCCGGTATGCTGCCCATGGCCACGGCTCTTGAGAAAACCGGAGCTGTTAGTCTTATTGCCAGTGCTCTGGTTGCCGCAATCGGGGATTTTGGTCCCTTTGCCCTGATGGCCGGGTTGTTTGTTCTGACTTCTGTGTTCAGCCAGTTTATTTCCAATACTGCCACGACTGTGCTGATTGCTCCCATTGCCGTGGCAGCAGCCAGTGCCTTAAATATATCCGTTTATCCCATACTTATGACCGTGGCCATTGCTGCTTCCACTGCTTTTGCTACGCCGGTGGCTTCACCGGTAAATACTCTGATCCTGGGGCCTGGTGGATATAAATTTATGGATTTTGTTAAAGTGGGTGTACCGTTGCAGATCCTGGCCATGATAGTGACTTTACTGCTGGTTCCAGTGATATTCCCGCTTGCTCCATAATTATTACTCCAGCCTTTTTAACATGTTTCTGGCCAGTTTGATAACCTGTTTGTCCTGGCTGATTTGAGCTATTTTTTCAAAGGCCGCATAAGCTTCATCCAGTAAATCGCTCATGTCACTAATAATGCCGAGGGTGTCATTTAAACTGCTGATAATTTTTTCTATGTCGTCATCGGTTTCAAACTGCCGTTCACCGGGTAATACCGGTTCTGATGATGTTCCTGACAGTTGCTGCAGGACTTTTTCAAATGCAGAGCTGTTATTAAAATCGGCTGATTCAAACAGGGCTTTTAGTTCCAGGTTAACTTCATCTATGTCAAACTGTTCCGGGTCAAAGTGTTCTCCCAGCCATTCCTGGATGTCCTCATATTCTTCCGGATCCTTTCCGGGGTCCGCCAGGATTTCGCTCAGATGCATATAGCCTGGGGAGCCGCCGGAGTCTTCGGGCGGACAGGCCCGTTTGCCTTTAATGCAGATAACGGGAAGCTGTTCAGACTGGTAGGGCAGCACTTTCTCCAGGGTAATTTTATGTTT
>JALVDE010000323.1 GCA_027009375.1 Gammaproteobacteria bacterium | reverse complement strand
TCTGCATAGACGCTTAAGGTAACAGTGGATTTACTGAATTTATAAGCCGCACTACTGGTTAACCGGCGGGTAAGACGTAGATTTGGGTTGTAAGTGGATAAGGGGACATTCACATTAGGAGGAGCATTGGGATCTGGGTTAGCATTGGCATCGTTAATAGCCTGACTGTTATTAATAATCTGGCCGCGGCTATTGGTTACATCGTCTTTATAATTAATTTTCCAGGTGATTCTCCGGGTACGGTGGCTAAAATCAATAGCTGCCGTCTTACCAAAAGCTCTTTCACCCAGACTAAGATCTAAAGAGGTTCTCTCATTAGGGTGCCAGTTTCCGCCAACGGTCCAGCCAAAGCCGTCATCCACGGTATTATCATAATTTTCATAGCCCAGACGAGTTCTTACATCCAGTTGCCGGGAATAATGATAACCCAGGGTTACATAGGAAGTTTCTGTCTTGGTATCCCTGGCGTTAGTAGAATTACTACTGCTATCATAAGTGGTTTCATTATGGTCATAATTCAGGTCCCAGAAATACTGAGCAAATTTTGTACCGCTGCTCATCAGAAAATGAATACGATCACCCGTGCTGTCACTCTGGTTACTACCGCCACCAAACTTAACTTCATTATAAGCATAGCTCAGCTCTGAATCTGCATAATTACCCCACTTCTTTTTCCAGGTAGGCGTTAAACCATAAGTATAAGTTGTGGTGGTATTCTGAGAGCCGCTGACCTGATCTGACGAGGCATTTTTATTTTGATCCAGCAGAACCTGCCGGGTATTGGCAAAACCATCAAGGAAAATGCTGTTTTTTACTATTTCCGCATTGGCTGTGGACGATAAATTATGATAGACATCATTATTGCCGGATGTCTGATTATAGCTCATCCCGGAAACACTGTAGTTTAACTGGGTTCTTAAGCGACTGCCTTCTGTTGTCACCCCGATTCTGGGTGTTATCCTCATCACCAGGTCACTTTCTTCATTGGTATCGGTTAAGTCAACATTATCGGTATAATACATATTACCCGAGATACCGGCTGTCATATCTACATTACTGAATGCCTGTGCATTGCTAATGCCGGATACCAACAGACAAAAAATTACAGCATTTTTTTTATTAATAGTAATAGCCATAATAACCACTTGAATTACCGATTCGACTTTTATTCATGACAATTCCTAACACGCTATTATCATCAAACTGAGACAGCGCTTCTTTGACCTGCGCCTGAGTGGTCTTATTCTGTTCAATCACAAAAACAATCTGCCCCACTTTCCGGGATAAAATATTGGCTTCATTGGTGCTTAATACCGGGGGAGAATCAATGATAATAATACGATCACTATAGCGTTCTGATAACTCATTAAACAGATTATCCATTAATGAACTACTGAATAATTCACTGGTTAAGTGATGTTTTTTGCCTGCTGGTAATAAGGTCAGTTTAGGAATATTGGTCGTCAATAGCACATCTGATAATGCATCAACATCACCGGAAAGATACTCAGATAAGCCGGCTCTTTCCTCAATGCCAAACACATCATTAAGTGACGGTCTTAACAGATCTGCATCCACTAATAATACGGTGTAATCAAATTCCTGAGATATGGCCATGGCCAGGTTAACCGCCGTAAAAGTTTTACCTTCCGCCGGTAATGCACTGGTGACCTGTAGTAAATTAGCCCTGGCAATAGGATGAGCCGATTTACCTTTTATATTATTGATTAACGGTTGTTTTATTCGACGATATTCTTCATTAAGTATGCTGCGTTCCTTACTGGGGACGATTATTCCCTGGTCTTCCAGATGTTCCAGATTAATTTCAATTTTCCGGGAAGTTTTAGCCGCATTTTTAAAGGCAGAATTCTGCACCTGCGAACTGGAGTCATAATCTGCAGATTGCTGTGACAGATACTCTTTATTTAACTCACTCTGCTCAATTGAGTTCCCATCAGCATCATTGCTATTTTCCTGATGCACTTTTTTTTCTGCATCAAGCGGGCTGTTTTTATTTAATGCTTTTTCAATAATACTCATTATAATGCCGTACTTTATCCTTTAAAAAGCCTTACTTGATGTAATACCAGGCAATTAAAGCGCCATATATTGCCAATAGTGCCAATAGCAGTGTAAAAAAACTTAAAACCAGCATCAGCCGACGATGTCTTTGTGCCGGAGAACTAATTGCTGATACTGTGCCTAAAACCGGGTAACTGGTAGCCGATGTAATACTGTTTACAGAATTAAATACCGGCTTGACCTGTGACAGTACGAAAGCAAAACCAATTCCCACACCCAAACCAACGACCAGTACAATTGACGATAATAAAATCCGGTTTGGACCAACGGG
>JALVDE010000322.1 GCA_027009375.1 Gammaproteobacteria bacterium | reverse complement strand
TCCAGCAGAGCCTGGCTTTTAAAGCGGCCTTCCCAGAACCGGCCGGTACACTGGTCTTCGGCATTGGCTTTACGGGCAATATACTCATTAAGACAGCGCATAAACCAGCTGATGTCCATTAATCGTTCTCTGAACAGGTTAATGGTTTCACGGGCTTTGTTCTGCTCAGCATCAGACTGACATTGGCCATTAAGATAGCGCTCCACCAGCACAGGGATTGAAAAGAGCGGTTCCCAACGTTGTATCACTTCTTCATCAGACCAGCTTTGGGCAAGCGGTGCATTGATTTTCAGTACGGTGTGGCAATGATTGGACATCACTGCATAGGCACAGACCTCAATGGCAAAGGTGTTTGATAACAGAGCCAGTCGTTCAACAATCCATTGTTTACGGTGGCTGAAATCCCTGTTAGTGGTACTGTCAGTGCCACAGAGAAATGTACGTCTGACACAGCGGGAAATGCAGTGATAGTAGGGGGTGTCAGAAAGGCTGATTTGCTGTTTTCTTGGGATTGGCATTGGATTAACTCCTTTTAATCGGCTTTACCAGCTGGTTTTATAAAGTATGCAATATATTTGTACAACAATCAAATTTAAGGATTTATTTAGGTTAAAGAAAATGGTAAATTTCATACGTTGCACTTCAGAGTTAAATCCGTGAGAGTTTTTAAGGGTTGTCTTGAAAGTTACGTTATTAACAGACTTTCTCCTTTCCCCTGAGTGCATTAAGATAAGCGTTATGCCTAATTCAGTTATGATCTATGAAATAGAGCCAGGTGATAAATATTATCATCAGGCATTCAATCTAAGATATTCCCTGTTTTTCCAAAAACATGGGCTGCCAGAAAGTATTGTGAAAGATAAGTTCGAATCTTATAGCAGGCATTTTGCTGTTATTGAAAGTGATACTGTTATTGCTTATGGTCGCCTGACAAAAATTAAGAATGAAGTATATAAAATATCACAAATGGCTGTTAGAGAAGATAAACAAAAAATGGGGTTTGGCTCTATAATATTAAAACATCTAATTAATATTGCAGAGAAAAATGGTGGAAGAGAAATAATTTTAAACGCAAGAATTCCATTTATTAAATTTTACCAAAAACATGGTTTTTCCAGTTCTGGTAACCTATTTCTGTCAGAGTCAACAGAACTGCCTCATCAGCCTATGACATATAAACAATTTCCTGATAGAGAAATTACTATGAATAAATCATCCGCAAACCAATTTGCCGCTAAATGGGAAAAATCCTGGAATTCTCATGACATCCAAAAAATTATGGAGCATTATGCCAGCGATATAGTACTCATATCACCCATTGCCGGAAAGTTATTGGGAAATCCGGAGGTTAAAGGTTTTGAAGCGGTTAAGGATTATTTTATAAAAGGCTTACAGGCTTATCCTGACCTGAAATTCAGGGTACTTGATGTTCTGTATGGTGAAAAAAGTATTGTTCTTTACTATGTTAATCAGAACAATGTCAAAGCTGGAGAGTTCATGCAATTTGGTACAGATGGCAAGATTATACGTATGCATGCTCATTACAGTGAATCATAAACAATTTAAGCAGTAATATGGCATTGACATTCCTGTTTACAAATAACTTCAATATCAAACATTAATATTGTTTCTTAGGTTCAGCTTATCTTGATTGAAAAATAAAGGTTCAGGGAAATGGCTAAAAGTAATCTAATTTTAAAAGCCGCCGAGATAGCAAAAATGGAAGGTGATAATCGGGTTCACTTTCTTAATCCCAATGCCCGGCGTATCAGAAAATCATTAAGTGACGAGGTCGGATTAAGTCACATTGGTGTACATATTATATATGTTGAACCTGGGAGAGATTCAACAGAGTACCATAAACATTATCATGAAGAAGAATGCATTTATGTTTTATCTGGCCAGGGGACTTTAACGATAGAAGATGAAGAGTATTTATTTGAGAAAGGTGATTTTGTCGGATTTCCTGCTAATACTGCTGCACATGATCTTAAGAATACCGGTACAGAAACATTGATTTGCCTGGTGATGGGGCAAAGGTTAGCACAGGATGTTGCCGATTATCCAAATAAAAAGAAACGCCTGTATCGCAATAATGGCCGCTGGGATATAGTTGATTTTGAAAACATCAGTGATCCGAGGACAAACAGATGAAACATCAACCTTCAGATGGTGATTTAGCTTATATGGATAATTTTAATAAATTATTGATCAGCCCTGAAAGCTTTCATCACAGAGAACACTTGAGAATAGCCTATATTCTCATCTGTAAGTATGGAGTGGATGAAGCCCATTCTATACTTAGAACTGGAATAAAATCTTTCCTCAATCATGCCGGTGTTGATGGTTCAAAATATC
>JALVDE010000321.1 GCA_027009375.1 Gammaproteobacteria bacterium | reverse complement strand
CAGCAGAATCCCTACCTCAATATATTCAGCAGTATGATATGCCTTCTTTATTGCTGGGTATTGCCGCCCTTGTGATTGTTTATGGCGTGCCGTTTTTTCTGCCGCGTCTGGCTCGTCTGGTTCCCTCACCTTTGCTGGCTCTAATTATTGGCACATTATTATACCTGTTTGTTTTTCCGGATAGCGGTACGCCGGTTATTGGCGAAATACCCACTGGGTTACCCGATTTTCATATGCCGGTTATAGAACCTGCTTTAATGATGCAGATGATAGCATCTGGTTTAACTCTGGCAGGTCTGGGGGCTATTGATTCCTTACTGACATCGCTGGTGGCCGATAATATTACCCGAACCCAGCATAAACCGGATCGGGAACTTATTGGTCAGGGTATTGGTAATACCATTGCCGGTCTGTTTGGCGGCCTGCCGGGGGCTGGTGCGACCATGCGTACCGTGGTTAATGTCAATGCCGGTGGACGGACCCCGATATCCGGTGCACTGCACAGTATTATCCTGTTATTAATTGTACTGGGCGCAGGCTCGCTGGCCAGTGATATTCCCAAGGCAGTACTGGCCGGGATACTCATTAAAGTCGGCACGGATATTATTGACTGGGATTATCTTAAACGGCTCAGGCACGCACCAAAAGCCGGGGTCATGATTATGCTGACGGTACTGTTTATTACCGTGTTTGTGGATCTGCTGCTGGCTTTTGGGGTGGGTATGGTTATGGCCAGTTTCCTGTTTATGAAACGTATGACTGATATGCAGATAGCCAATATGCGGCCCATTACTGCGCCAGGCGGTGAGGTTCCTTTAACCGAACAGGAAGCCGATATAATGAAGCAGGCAGAGGGTAAAATTCTGTTGTTTCACTTAAGCGGTCCCATCAGTTTTTCATCGGCAAAAGCTATGGTCAGGCGTCATTCAGCCGTAGTGGATTATGACTATATGGTGCTGGATCTGAGTGAAGTACCAAGTATTGATTTTACCGTGGCACTGGCTCTGGAAGATATAATCAGGGAAACCCAGAGTAGCGGACGACGGATCTTTTTAACCGGCGCCTGTGAACCTGTTTATAAAATGCTGCAGCAGCAAAAAATTTTACAATCCCTGGAAGAAGGCAGTATTTATAAAAACCGCCAGGATGCCCTGCTGAAAATCAGGGAATTACTAAAAGCCTGAAACTCTGTTCCCGGGTTTAGTGATGCTCTGTTCAGACCAGGCCAGCAGTGTTGAGTTGTAATCAATCTGCATGGATAAATAAGATAAATCGGTGCTCAGATCACTGATGTCTTTATTTATAGACTTCAGCAGCTTGCTGGCATTTTTATGCTCATATACACGATAACTGGCATAAAGAAAACCACCGGGAATAACCAGGCTGATTAAAGTATCGCCGGTATTAAAGCGTTTTTTCTTTTCGCGTTCCGAAACATCAAGCTGTTCTTTGACCAGTGCCTGCTGATAGTTACTGACTTTTTCTGACAGTAATGCCGGATCAATGAGCTGCAAATCATAATTCAGCTTCTGATGAGACAGGGCCTTAATATTAATCAGTTTGCCCTGCAGTTTGTTCAGGTGACTTTTTATGGCTGTGCGGGTTTTATCTGCGTGGTTTATTTCAGCATGGGCTGAAGAATTTAATAATAGCATAAAAAATAAAAGGTAAGCGGTTGTGCTTAAGTATCCGGATTTGCTCAATTTGTATATCTCTTTAATGGAATAAATTAGAAGCATTATAAAGAGCAGCGGGTTCAAATTTAGTGATAAAAAAGTAAAATATAGGTAAAAATACGGAACCCGTTAACATGAACATAAAATTTTTAGCGATTATTGTTTTTCTGTGTTCGTTACCGGCTATTAGCTGGCCAGCCGGAGATTTTCTGGCGCGGCCATTGTCTACCCATGAAAAAGTAGCGCACCTGTTATCATTGTCCATACCGGATGAGCAGCGTATCAGTATCTGTTTCAATTATGGCTGTCAGCAGAGACAGACCATTCAGTTTACTAATGAGGATAAAGAACATATAAAGATAATATTTGCCCAGTCTGAAGCAGGCCGTATTTCTGAGCGGCAGGCGATTGCGGATGCCATTGCCTATATGGAAAGCATTTCCGGGAAGCAGTCGCCAGTGCATAATGATCGGGCTAAAAATTTTAACGATAAGGGTTCCGGGCGAATGGACTGTATTGATTCTGCTGTAAATACCACCAATTACCTGCGTTTTATTTCTCGTCTGGGGCTGTTAAAAAAACATAAACTTATTCAGCCCGTTTATCGCTCACCCTTTATGATGGGGCAGCACTGGTCAGCGCGTATTATGGAGTTGTCCAGTGGCAGGATCTTTGCCGTAGATTCC
>JALVDE010000320.1 GCA_027009375.1 Gammaproteobacteria bacterium | reverse complement strand
CCAGGGTTTTTTCATAAACATGGGAAGGCTGCAACCCGCTGATAAGCGTAGCCTTATTAGGTCGTGTTTTAACGCCGAGAAAATGGCGGTACTGAATCAGTTCTTTCAGAATATGTTCCGTAACCGAATAGACATCATTCGGTGTTTTCTTTAGTGCATTACGGTCATACTGAACCAGGGGTTTTTCCAGCTTAAATTCCGGCAGCAGCTGCCGGGCCCATTCAGTATTCTGAATAACATCGTCCGGTGTTTTATTCTTTTTAACACTGGGGATTTCAAAACTGCGTTCCAGGCCCAGCCGGAACTGTATACGCTGTAATTCTGCCAGGGCCAGCCCCATGGCATCGTAAACATCCACAGGAGTTATTACCCTGCGTGGTACCGGCGTTACTTTAATGGGTGTCATCCAGAGATTCTTTTCTGCACGCTGAACCTTGTGTAATAACTGGTTTACACTTTTGAGGGCATGATTGGGTAATTTGCCGACAGTGCGTTTCGGCCTGGGCATATCCATAGGCAGATTCTGGCTATTACGCAGAAACTTTGCTAACTGCAGAACCTGTTTGCTGCGAATAAATACCTCTGAAGGGGTAATTCCCCTGATACCCAGAGTTTCATCCAGAACAATGGATATTTCTGATAATTTTGCATAAACATCTGCCGGAGTTATTTCACTGTCTGGTTTAACCGCTGCACCCTGTTCCGCTAAAGAACTATTATTGACCAGCAATAACAGTTCCTGACGCAGCCTTGAAACCACGCTATACACTTCATTAGGTGTAATATCACGGCCGGGAAATCTTGGTACAGTAATAGCGCCGATTTTAGCCACATTAATACGGTAGCGGTTAATCTTGTCCAGTATTTCCAGGGTTTTCTGGAATACATGATGAGGCTGACGGCCCGGGTCAACCGCCACTTTTGGCCAGGGTGTCTGAATATTATTGGCATCCCGTAAAGCCTGAACATCTTTAGACAGCAACTCGACCTGCACATAGACATCAGCCGGTGTTTTTTGGGTAATTAACTCCGCCCTGGATATCATACTGAAGAAAAATACCGCAACAGTAATAACTACGGTAGAAAACCTATGTAGGTTTAGCTTACACACTTTTAAAACCTTTATACCTTAAAATCCCTGAAAACACGGCTAATTGATAGTATCAATTATAAAGTTTAGTTAAGTTTTCTGAATATAACAGTCAAAACCCTATAAAATTGATATTAATCAATTAATAACAGTCTTATTTTCAATAAGAATATAAGCCGTCATAAAAACAGCTTTCTACTGTTAAAAAACATTAATTATCCTGTTTAGACAAACATTTATTGAACAAAAACCCGTATCTGCTAGAATTTGACTGAAATAAACCATAAAACGTTCTGAGCAAACGGCTCAGACTGAAACACTGGATAACAAATGATACGGGACGAACTCTCTATTCTGGTGGTCGATGATATGAAATTCAGCTGTGAATTTATACGTCGGGCACTGACCAAGGAAGGCTACACATCCATTGAAGTCGTTAATAATGCTCTGGATGCTCTTAAACACATAAAAAAATCCCCCTATGATGTGGTGCTGGCCGACTGGCTGATGCCCGAAATGGACGGCCTGGAAATGGCCCAGAAAATCCGCCAGCTGGATGAAGAACGTAATCACTACACCGGCATTGTACTGCTGACTGCCAAAGACGATATAAACTCCATTCGCCAGGCCTTTGATGAAGGCGTGGATGACTATATTGTCAAACCCCCTAACCAGATAGAACTGGCCGCCCGGGTTTATTCTGCCGGACGGGTTGCCACCATGCAGAACAACCTGCTGGATACCGCCTATAGTCTGCGTAAAAACTTTTATCTCAAGTGTACCGTAGACCGTGTCACCGGCCTGGGACGCATGGCCGATACCCAGAAGCGCCTGGATGCCTTTCTAAGACAAAGCCTGTCCCGGGACGGCGCCACCTGCTGTGCCGTACTGCGCATCAATAACTTCAAACAAATTGCCAGCGAACATAACAAGGAAGTACAGGAACAGTTATTAAGCAGCGTTTCCCGCCGCATCTGCCGCCAGGTTCGCCCCATGGATCTGGTGGGTTATATTAACCCCGGTGAATTCCTGATTGCCATGCACTATCCAAATATGGAAGATGCTTCCTGCCGAAACTTTAAACGCATCCTGCACGATGTCAACCACCGCTCCTATAAAACCGCCCACGGTTTCCTGAACCTGCAATGCGCCATGGCCATGACCGCCATTGATAAAAACAAACCCGTATCCGACGTTAAGGAACTGATATACAACACCCGCCAGAAACTTAAGCAGTCCGGGGAGATGGGGTATGAGGAAGTGGTGAATTAGAAGAGC
>JALVDE010000319.1 GCA_027009375.1 Gammaproteobacteria bacterium | reverse complement strand
TTTCAGATCAAATTTTTCTGCAAACTTTTCCAGATCAGGCCGACGGGCCATGGTGCCGTCTTCATTAAGAATTTCTACAATGACGGCCGCCGGTTCCAGACCCGCCATACGCGCCAGATCACAACCTGCTTCAGTATGACCGGCACGGGTCAGCACACCACCGGGCTGGGCTTCTAAAGGAAAAATATGACCGGGCTGCACAATATCAGAAGGTTTAGCATCAGGTGCTACTGCAGCCTGAATAGTCACCGCACGGTCACCGGCAGAAATTCCGGTAGTCACCCCTTCAGCGGCCTCAATGGACACTGTAAAATTGGTACCGTATTCGGCGCTATTGCGATCCACCATTAAAGGGATCTGTAATTGCTTACAGCGCTGCTGGGTCAGGGTCAGACAAATCAACCCGCGGCCATTAGTGGCCATAAAGTTAATATCTTCTGGCGTAACCTTACTGGCCGCCATCAGGAGATCACCCTCATTCTCACGATCCTCGTCATCCACAATAATGACCATCCTGCCCTGACGGATATCATCCAGTATTTCTTCTATTGAGTTAAAATTAGCCATAAAGTTATTTACTGTTTACCTGCTGTTAATATTGTTTCTATGTAACTTTCTATATAATTTACCGATTTAAAAAACCATTTTCTGCCAGTAAAGCCATGGTAACCGCCTGTTCCGATACTGCCTCGGCTGCTTTGTCGCCCAGTAACAGACGCTCCAGATAACGGGCAATAATATCTACTTCCAGATTCACTTCCGTCCCGGCCTGAGCATCCGCCAGTGTGGTTTCTGACAGGGTATGCGGCACAATATTCAGCTCAAATACTGCGCCGTTAACCGCATTAACCGTCAGACTGATGCCGTTGACACAGATGGAACCTTTAGCAGCAATATAGCAAGCCAGTTCATCCGGTGCCTTGATCCGAAAATGAATAGAACGCCCGGCAGTGCTGCGTTCCACAATTTTGCCCACACCGTCCACATGGCCGCTGACAATATGTCCGCCCAGATGCGTGGTCGGCAGCAGGGCTTTTTCCAGATTAACCCGGCTACCTGTCTTTATATGTCTGAAACCGGTTTTTGACAAGGTTTCAGCCGAAACATCGGCCCAAAAACCGTCACCGGGTAGTTCAATAGCCGTCAGACAGACCCCGTTAGTCGCAATACTGTCTCCGATAGCTACATCAGAGAGATCCAGAGCGCCGGTTTTAATATAAAATCGGCTGTCGATACCCTTAGGTTCAATGGCCGCCACCTGGCCAATGGCCTGAATAATTCCGGTAAACATTAATTACATTCCTGCCTGTTTATCCATTGATTTTCTCTCTGCTCTCCCTATACAGGAGAGTCAGTATGAGGGGATAAAACCTTTGCCATGATGCGAAAATCCCGACCCACAGCCCGGATATCTTTAATTTCCAGCTCAATCCTGTCTGCCATCTTATCCAGCCCCGGGATATTAAATAACCCCCGAGCCTCACTGCCCATTAAATGCGGTGCCATATAAATCACCAGTTCATCCACAACTCCGGCCTGCAACAGAGAACCACCCAGGGTCGCACCGGCTTCCAGCAGTACTTCATTGTACTGATGCTGCGCCAGCACCGTCATTAAACCACTGGCCGATAACACCTCTCGACCAGCTATAGTCTCTGTTTCAAGGTATTCTATTACCGCACCCTGTTGTTCCAGTGCCTGTATCTTCTGTGTCTGCCGGCGTGATGTTTCGGCTGTGCAGATCACGGCCTGCCCTTTCTGATGCAGAATTTTAGCATCCGGCGATATTTTGAGCTGACTGTCCATAATCACCCGGTCGGGCTGACGCAGGCGTTCTGAAGTCATATCGGCAAAGCGTTTATCACGCACATTCATGGACGGATCATCCGCCAGCACCGTACCAATACCGGTTAACACCGCCGAGCTTTCTGCCCGCAGCCTCTGCACACCCGCACGGGCCTGCACAGAAGTAATCCACTGACTTTCACCACTGGCCATAGCAGTACGCCCATCCAGACTCATGGCCATTTTACAGCGCAGCAGAGGCTTACCCGTTTCCATACGCTGAATAAACCCCGGGTTTAAGGCTCGTGCTTCCGCTTCCAGAACCCCTACCCTGACCTCAAGGCCGTGTTCCTGTAAACGTTTAATACCCTTACCCGCCACCAGCGGATTGGGATCAGCCATAGCCACCACCACCCGCGCAATCCCGGCTTCAATCAGTGCATTACTGCACGGCCCAGTCCGGCCAAAATGACTGCACGGCTCCAGAGTCACATAAGCCGTTGCACCTTTGGCAGACTGCTTATTACGTTTTAAATCCGCCAGAGCATTAACTTCAGCATGCCCCTGACCGGCAAACTGATGCCAG
>JALVDE010000318.1 GCA_027009375.1 Gammaproteobacteria bacterium | reverse complement strand
GGTTTCCGCTTTTGTCCGGATAAATCTACTCAGGTCAAATCAATAGCCGATTAAACCTATAGAGGAATTTTAAGATGCCTATCCTGAACAGCGTTGAAAGCAGTCTAATTGAGCAGCACTTTACTTTAAAAGCCATAACTGAAAAACTGGGTTTAAGCATGCGTTTAAGTCCTTCCGGCTGGCTGGTTCAGGATCCTTATGAACGGTCTATGTTAATGACACGTCAGCAGCTGCCTAAAGAGGCCGGTGCTCTGGAAGATAAATTAAGAAGAGTTTTTCTTAGTCAGTTGAACCTAAATTAATCAGTAGTGTTTAATGGAGTACCATTGTTTTGAAACAGCATAATAAACTGACCATTGCCATATCTTCCAGAGCGCTGTTTGATCTGGAAGAGGGGCATAAGGTTTTTACGGAGCAGGGTGTAAAAGCTTATTGTAAATATCAGATTGAGCATGAAAATGATCTGCTTGAGCCGGGTGTGGCTTTTTCTCTGGTTAAAAAATTGCTGGCTTTAAACGGCAATACGCCAGATGAAGAAAAAGTAGAAGTGATTCTGCTCTCCAGGAACAGTGCCGATACCGGTCTGCGAATTTTTAATTCCATTGAGAAGCATAAACTGCCTATTTATCGGGCGGCATTTACCAGTGGTGAGTCCCTGTATCGTTATATTGAACCGTTTGGTGCTCACCTGTTTTTATCTGCAGACCCTTCTGATGTACGCGAAGCCCTGGAAATGGGCATAGCCGCAGCGGCTATTTTACCCTCTGCCAGTCGCAGTACTAAACAGGGGCAGCTGCGTATTGCCTTTGACGGGGATTCGGTGATCTTTTCTGATGATGCAGAGCGTATTTATAAACAGAAAGGTCTGGCGGCCTTTGATGAGTCAGAGCGGGCGGCAGCTAATGATCCTTTACCCGGCGGTCCCTTTAAGGAGTTTTTACGCCTGCTGCACAAGCTGCAGACAGAATACCAGGGTGATGAATCTCCCATTCGCACCGCTTTAGTCACGGCTCGCGGTGCTCCGGCTCATGAAAGAGTTATTCGAACCTTAAGAGCCTGGGATATTCGTATTGATGAAGCCATATTCCTGGGTGGTAAGCCCAAAGGTGAATTTCTTAAAGCCTTTGGTGCGGATATTTTCTTTGATGATCAGACCGGTCATTGTGAATCTGCCGCAGAGCATGTTCCGGCAGCTCATGTTGTGCATGGGGTTTCTAATCAGTAGTAATAATACTAAATTTAACTACTAAATAAACATAAAACAATAGAGCCAAACCTTTTATGCAAAGTACTTTTCTTGCCTGGGTATTCCGTATGCCGCTTATACGGCGCTGGTCCTTAATGTTCTGCCATAAAACGGAAAACATAGCGGAACATTCTCATCAGGTGGCCGTGGTTTCTCATTTATTAGCCATTATCTACAATAAAAAATTTGCTGAGCCTGGACAGTCGATCAGTCCGGAAAAAGCCGCCACCGTAGCCCTGTATCATGATCAGATTGAGATTTATACCGGGGATACGGTAACACCCATTAAATATCATAATCCTGAACTAACGGCTGAATATAAAAAGCTGGAACAATCGGCAGAAAAACTGTGTCTGG
>JALVDE010000317.1 GCA_027009375.1 Gammaproteobacteria bacterium | reverse complement strand
GGGGTGTCCAGATCAAAATTATAGTGTTCTGCCAGAGACTTGAGCATCTGAAAATAATAGGCATTGCGACGATCCCAGCCGCGTATTGCACCGGAAGTCAGAGGGGCATCAGGATTGTGTACGACTTTCTGCGGATCAAAAAACTGTTTAACTCCCAGTCCGTCACAGCTGGGGCAGGCACCGGCCGGATTATTAAAAGAAAATATTCTCGGCTCCAGTTCCGTCAGGCTGTAGCCGCATTCCGGGCAGGCAAAGCGGGCAGAAAAAGAAATGTCAGCTTCCTTAGCATCATCCATAAAGGCGATTCTGGCTGTGCCGTTAGACAGTTCCAGAGCGGTTTCAAAGGAGTCGGCCAGACGCTGTTTTAAGTCTTCACGCACCTTAAAGCGATCCACAACCACCTCAATGGTGTGTTTTTTATGCAGCTCCAGTTCCGGAGGATTATCCAGTTCATAAAGTTCATCATCAATACGGATCCGGATAAAGCCCTGTGCCCGCAGTTCATTAAACAGTACATGATGTTCACCCTTGCGATCCTGCACCACGGGTGCCAGCAACATAAGCTTAGTGCCTTCGGGTAGAGCCAGGGTTCGATCCACCATCTGGCTGACTGTCTGGGCATCCAGAGTAGTATGGTGTTCCGGGCAGCGGGGTTCTCCGGCACGGGCAAATAATAAACGCAGGTAATCGTAGATTTCTGTGACTGTACCTACAGTCGAGCGGGGGTTATGTGAGGTAGACTTCTGTTCTATGGAAATGGCCGGGGACAAACCCTCGATATGATCAATATCGGGCTTTTCCATCATGGACAGAAACTGCCGGGCATAGCTGGACAGGGATTCCACATAACGGCGCTGGCCTTCAGCGTATATGGTGTCAAAAGCCAGGGATGATTTACCGGAACCGGACAGGCCGGTGATCACAATGAGCTTATCGCGAGGCAGCTCTAAATCAATGTTTTTAAGGTTATGGGTACGTGCCCCCTGAATTTTAATTGTATCCATAAAATATAGTAACAAGCCTGAACAAAAACTGATAATATACTGTCTTTCCAGGTAAAAGAACAATGAAAAATAGAATAATTTTAGTTATTGATTGGGCATGAATTTAATTCGTAGCTAAGCCATGAATTCAGCTACTCTGTGTTAAGTATTAAGGTATTTAAATTAAATATAATGAGCAGTAAGTCATCACACACCGAAATCGATAAACTAACCCCTACAGAAAAGCGGGCCTCATTATCACTGGCCAGTATTTACTCTCTGCGTATGCTGGGTCTGTTTATGATTTTCCCGGTTTTTTCTCTGTATGGTCAACAACTGGAAGGGAATACCCCCTTACTTATTGGTCTGGCCATTGGTGCCTATGGTTTAACCCAGGCTATTTTTCAGATCCCTTTCGGGATGCTGTCAGACAAGATTGGCCGCAAGCCGGTGATTGTGGCGGGGATGCTGATTTTTGCCGCAGGCAGTGTAGTTGCGGCTGTTTCAGATTCTATTTATGGGGTGATCCTTGGGCGGATTATTCAGGGCAGTGGAGCGGTTGCTGCAGCTGTTATGGCTCTGGCGGCTGATTTAACCCGCGAAGAACATCGGCTGAAGATTATGGCGACTATTGGTATGAGCATCGGTTTTGCCTTTGCGGTAGCCATGGTTGCTGGTTCTATTCTGAATGAATGGATTGGAGTTGACGGTATGTTCTGGTTAACGGCGGTGTTTGCCTTGCTGGGTGTGGCCGTTACCCTGTTCTGGGTACCTGATGCACCGAGAAGTTTTCACCGGGAAACCGAGCCGGTGCCGGAACAGTTTCGAACTATTTTAAAAGACCGGCAGTTGCTGCGCCTGGATATGGGTATTTTAATCCTGCATATGGTGTTAACTGCCACCTTCCTGGTGATACCGATTGCACTGGTTGATCATCAACATGCTAACCTGCCGTCTGCCGAGCACTGGAAGATCTATCTGCCGGTGATGCTGCTGGCTATGGGGATGATGGTGCCTTTTATTATTATTGCCGAGAGTAAACGGCGCATGAAAGAGGTATTTGTAGGTGCCATCAGCGTTGTAGCTCTGGCAGAACTGGGCTTCTGGGAATTTCATGATTCTATTTACGGTCTGACTATTTTTATTCTGGTGTTTTTTACCGCCTTTAATATTCTGGAAGCCTCCCTGCCTTCTCTGGTGTCCAAAATGTCACCGACCGAGGCCAAAGGAACGGCCATGGGCATTTACAGTACCAGCCAGTTCCTGGGTGCCTTTTTCGGCGGCCTGATAGGTGGAAAGTTATTAGGCTTATATGGTATAAATGGAGTTTTCCTGTTTGCTGCCTCGGCTATGCTGATATGGCTGTTGTTTGCCCTGACCATGAAGTCACCGCGTTATCTGAGC
>JALVDE010000316.1 GCA_027009375.1 Gammaproteobacteria bacterium | reverse complement strand
GGCGGCACCAACACTCGTTTTGTGACTCTGGCCTGCATCAATATCGTGGTCGGAGCTAATGCCGGCGGTGCCTTTAGTCCTTTTGGAGATATTACTACCCTGATGGTCTGGCAAAAAGGTATAGTTCATTTCTGGGACTTTTTTGATCTGTTTGTGCCTTCTGTGGTTAATTTTGTGGTGCCTGCGGCAATTATGCATTTTGCCATCCCAAATGAAATGCCGGTAGCCTCTGATGAGGTTGTTTCTATGAAACGCGGCGCCAGACGTATTATTGCCCTGTTCCTGGCGACCATTGCCACGGCCGTTAGTTTCCATAACTTTCTTGGCCTGCCGCCGGTGGTCGGTATGTTAACCGGTTTAAGTTACCTGCAGTTTCTGGGCTATTATCTTAAAAAGACCAAGCATAAATGTTTTGAAACCTATAGTAACGATAAAGATAGTGTGGGTGAAATTGTGGCCTTTGATGTCTTTAAACCGGTAGCAAAAGCCGAATGGGACACCCTGTTTTTCTTTTATGGTGTGGTTTTATGTGTCGGCGGGCTGGGCTTTTTAGGTTATTTGAGCATGGTTTCTGAATTAATGTATACTCAGTGGGGAGCGACTTATGCCAATATTGCAGTGGGTTTACTGTCGGCTATAGTAGATAATATTCCAGTCATGTTTGCAGTACTGACCATGAACCCTGATATGTCTCAGGGACAGTGGCTGTTGGTCACTATGACGGCCGGTGTCGGTGGTTCATTATTATCCATTGGCTCGGCTGCCGGTGTTGCCCTGATGGGGCAGGCCCGGGGTAAATATACTTTCTTCGGTCATCTTAAGTGGGCTCCTGCAATTGCGGCCGGTTATGCAGCCAGTATCTGGGTGCATATGTGGATTAACAGTTCTCTGTTTACCTGATAACATATCAGGTTGTTATCTGTATTCATGAGTTATTTATAAACCAATAAAAGAGCGGCTATATCTGAAATGTCAGAAACTTTTTTTCAGGAAGACGGTGTTGAATCACTGCCCATAAAAACCTTTACCGAACAGGCGTATCTGGATTATTCCATGTACGTTATTCTGGACCGGGCTCTGCCGCATATAGCAGACGGCCTTAAGCCGGTACAGCGGCGTATTATATACGCCATGTCTGAACTGGGGCTTAAAGCCGCTTCCAAGTACAAAAAATCAGCCCGGACGGTGGGTGATGTGCTGGGCAAATACCATCCTCACGGCGATAGTGCCTGTTATGAAGCCATGGTATTAATGGCACAGCCGTTTACCTATCGTTATCCACTGGTGGACGGGCAGGGCAACTGGGGGTCGATGGATGATCCCAAGTCCTTTGCCGCTATGCGTTATACCGAATCCAGGTTATCACTGTTTTCAGAAGTACTGCTGGATGAACTGGGTCAGGGGACGGTAGACTGGGAGCCTAACTTTGACGGCACCATGGATGAACCGCGCCTGCTGCCGGCGCAGGTGCCGCATATCCTGTTAAACGGTACAACAGGTATTGCCGTCGGTATGGCGACTGATATTCCCTCGCATAATCTTAATGAAGTTATTAGTGCCTGTATTTTACTGCTGGAATCCCCTAAAGCCACTCTGGAAGATATCTGTGAGCATATTCAGGGACCTGATTACCCCACTGAGGCAGAAATCATCTCATCCAGAGAAGATATTCTGAAAATGTATCAGACTGGTCATGGTTCGGTACGTATGCGGGCTAAATATGAAACAGAAGGCAGTGATGTCGTCATTACCGCTTTACCGCATCAGACCTCAGGCGGCAAAATACTGGAACAGGTTGCTGCTCAGATGCAGGCTAAAAAATTACCCATGGTATCTGATTTACGGGATGAATCGGATCACGAAAGTCCTACCCGACTGGTGATTGTACCCCGTTCCAACCGGGTGGATACTGAGCAGCTTATGCAGCACCTGTTTGCGACAACGGATCTGGAGCGTACCTACCGGGTCAATATGAATATGATTGGTCTGGATGGCCGGCCCCAGGTTAAGGACTTAAAAACCATACTGGAGCAATGGCTGTCTTATCGCTTTGAAACCGTACGCAGACGATTACAGTACCGCCTGGACAAGGTCAATGAACGACTGCATTTACTGGACGGTTTTTTAATTGCCTTTTTAAATATTGATGAAGTGATCCATATCATTCGTACTGAAGATAAGCCTAAACCAGTATTGATGGAACGTTTCAGTTTAAGTGATATTCAGGCGGAAGCGGTTCTGAACCTGAAACTGCGTAACCTCGCCAAACTGGAAGAAATGAAAATCCGGGCTGAGCAGGAAGAACTGCAGAAGGAAAGAGACTGGCTGAATAAAACGCTCGGTTCCCGCCAGAGAATGAAAACTCTGATTAAAAAAGAACTTAAGGAAGCGGCTAAAAAGCACGGT
>JALVDE010000315.1 GCA_027009375.1 Gammaproteobacteria bacterium | reverse complement strand
AAAACCTTCCCCGGTTATACCCAGATCAAGGTTATTCTCTGTAAAAATAATATTTCCCTGGGTAAACTGCTGTGCCGATGCCGCCAGTCTTACACCACTACCAATAGCTGTACTGACTGAACCAAATTTACTGGTTGCATAAACATCGGCAAATTCTGCACGAGACTGTTTAAAACCAATAGTTCCTACGTTAGCAATATTATTACCGGTAATTTTCAGGTCAGCCTGAGCTGCACTTAATCCACTTAAACCAATTCGAAAAGGCATGATAAACCTCCTGCCAATAACTTTCTTTTAAAAAAAAACAATTCAGCTAATCTCTTTAACTGCAGACAGTTCAATACTACCAAGACCTGATAAATTGAGCTTAATACCCTGACCACCCTGTCCTATAGAAACACTGTCAACCTTCGCACTAACCAGTACATCCTGTGCAACTGTTTCCGTTCCTACATCCGCTCTTGCCCGGATCCGGTAACCGCCGGGCGGCAAATAATTTCCGTCCTGATCCGTTCCATCCCAGGTAAACTTCACATCTCCGGCCGCCTGCGTACCCATGGGGATGGTTTTAACCAGTTGACCGCTGGCATCTTCTATTTCAATAGTCAGATTCGTGGTGGAAGAAGACAGATCCACCTGCCCTACTACATTCTCCCCGGTTTCCAGTTGTGCAATACCGCCAGGCGCCAGTACATTTCGTCCTACCAGACTGGAGGCCTGTAAGGCTGAGTTAGACTGCATATTAGCACTGAACTTATCAAAAGACTGCTGTAATTCTTTGGCACCCGCTGCCGTTTCAAATTGCGCCAGCTGGCTTAAAAAATCACCATTTTCCTGTGGCTGCAGGGGATCCTGGTTCTTAAGCTGTGCAATCAGTAACTGCATAAACTGATCCTGTTTGGACACCTCTGCTTTAGGCTCATTTTTTCTGGTCAGGCCTAAATTATCGTAGAGTGCCACATTATTATTAATTGCTGACATTGTCTTTCCCCTGTCCCAGGTCGTTTATTTCAAATATCATCTGTCTATATATACCGGATTAAGATTTACCCAGATTAATCGTTCTCATTAATAACTGCTTGGTAGTATTGAGTACATCTACATTAGTCTGGTAAGAGCGTGATGCATCCATCATATTGGCCATGGCTTCTATGGGATTAACATTAGGCATAAAGACATAACCATCTTCATTAGCATTGGGATGATAGGGCTGATACTGTGCTTTTAAAGGTTCTTCACTCTCAATTATCCTATCCACCTTTACCTTAGCGACAGAAGGATCACTGGAAAATTCATCCATAACCGTTTTAAAAACCGCCTGCCGGGATTTATATGTCCCTTCCACACTGCTCGCTGCACTATTCACATTAGCCAGGTTACTGGCCACCAGATTCATGCGCACCGACTGAGCCGTCATAGCCGAACCCGATACATCAAAGGTATTAAACAACCCCATAATAATTCTCCACTATCAGCAAATACCTACCCTAACAAAATCTAAAACCTGTCACCTAAAACCTGTTCACTGCCCTTTTATAGCCTTGGTCAGACTCTGAAACTTGCCCGTCATAAAGCGCAGACTGGCACTATAATAAATTGAATTTTTGGAAAACTCGGTTTTCTCCAGACCGCTGTCCACCGTATTGCCATCCAGCGAAGGCTGATATGGATTACGATACTTAATATCCACAGAAAAACCCGCCTGTCCGTTTTGTATATGCTTACTATTGGTTGCCGCCATTTTTAAGCGGGACTTGCTGAACTCTGAGCGATTACCCGTGGCATCCGCCATAGCCGCTTTAAAGTCAAAGTCTTTAGCCTTATACCCGGGCGTATCAGCATTGGCCAGGTTAGAGGCCAGTATCTCCGAACGTTTTGAACGCAGTAACAGGGCATCATCATGCGGCCCCAGATATTTATCAAAACTTATTCCCATTATGACTATCCTTTAAAACCAGCCGGATTTTTAATTTTCAGGCTGTCTTTCTTAATCTGTTTTAGCTGGTTGTTTTTCTTTAAAGCAAGTCGCATACCAGTTTTATAGTTTTGTTATTTTTCAATCACTTAGTTTTTTTGTTTATATAAATAACATTTAAACAGAGCATAAAACGGCAAGGCTTTTCCATTCACCGGCAATGGTGTTTAAGCTGGCCGATTGACAAATAAAACCATTGGCTTATGCTGTCTGTTTTGTTAGCAACAGGCAGGAAAAATCATGCACAATCTCTGGGATGAACGGGAAGCTCAACAATATACGGATGAACTGGCATTGCGGGTTTACAGTTCCCGCTTACTGGGCCGGGACAAGTCACTGGTTCTGCACGGCGGCGGTAATACCTCCGTTAAAATAAAAGAAACCAGTATTGTCGGCGAGCAGGAAACCATTCTTTATGTTAAGGGCAGCGGCTGG
>JALVDE010000314.1 GCA_027009375.1 Gammaproteobacteria bacterium | reverse complement strand
TGTTGCTCCCGCCAGTAAAAAAGATATCACTGCCGGTAGGTCTGCCAAACCGGCTATCCAGTTCAAACAAAATAAAACCAGTATGGCGATGATGAGTCCCAGAGCAAACATTTTATCAAAAAAAACAGTTTTCCAGCGTAATTTGTCAATACGTAGTAACATAATCTGTAAGGCACAGATTAACGCATAACTGATAACCAGGCCCATCATCAGTGCTTCCATTCCCTGCCCAAAAAAATCAAACTTTATTCCTATAAAATAAAACAACAAACCAGATATATTAAGCAGCATTGGCAGTCTGGTGTTTTTATGTGAATTAAAAACAGCGGTTAAATATAAACACAGCCCCTGAAAAGGCAGTGATATCAAACCTATATTAATTAAAGCTTCAACCTTGAGCAGATCATTTTTCTGCATATTTCCATAGCCATATACAAGCTCGGTATAGACATCACTCATAATTATCAGTGTCAGTGAGGCTATAACAGCCAGGCCGATAATAGCCTGCACACCATATTGAACCAATTGTCTATGCTGCCTTAAATTTGTCATATAAGTATCAGATAGTCTGGGAAATAAAACCGCCACCAGAAATGTCACCGCAATGGCCAGAGGAAAATCAATAAGACGCATAGCATAATTAAAAATAGCTACACTACCACTCCCATCATAAGAAGCTATTGCTCTTGCCAGTACCGGAAATAATAACAACACACTACCTGACAACACGGCCTGGGTATATCGTGACAGTAATTTCTTATGCAATAAAAGTGGAGACCATGATGAAAAAGGGTTCCAGTATATACCAACCTGATATAACTGGCTGAGCAGCCTCAACAAACCACCTAATAATACAAAACCTGCAATCAGTTTAAGTGAACCATAACCCAGATAAACAAGTACTAATCCGGTAATAATACTGCTATTTATAATAAGCGTACCCAGCGCTGCAATAGCAAATTTATTTTTCGCCTGTAAATACGCTGTCGTTACTCCTGCAAGTACAGTCAGGGGAATTAACCAGATAACCCAGCTGACTGCAGTGACAGCCTGTTCTATCTGCTCAGATGAAAATCCTGGTACAAGTAAAAGAATCAGACTGTCTATTTGCCAGTACAATAATAAAGTAATTAATAAAAAAACAGTGCCAAAGAACATCAGTGCCTGATATAAAATTTTTCGTGCCTGTTCCGAATGTTGATAAAACTCAGGAATTAGAACTGCACCCAGTGCCCCCCCCATTAAAATATTAACCAGTAAATCAGGCACTGTCAGCATTAAAACAACGATATCGGCCTGAGAAGTTGTACCAAAATTCAAAGCAACAAATGATTCTCTTACAAATCCTGTCAAACGGCCTAAGATAAGACCAACATTGATTGCTATTGATGAGAGTAAAATTGCTTTAATCATAAAATCTACAGATCAAAAATTAGTATTAAAATTAAAGATCCATTATTCCAGTGATTCTGAATATTCATCCGTTCACATCATACCAGGATTGAAACATCAGGATATTCCAGAGATAGGTACTTCTGTCATATTGGCCTGAAAGATGCTGCTGCCACATAAAACTCACCTGTTTCTCATCCAGTAAACCCTGTCTTATTAATAACTGAGGGGATAATAATGCTTCAGCCCAGTCTCGCAAAGGCCCTTTTAACCAGTCTCCCAATGGAACTGAAAAACCAACTTTAGGCCGCTCTATCAGTTCTCCAGGTACATAACGGTCCAGGACACGCCTGAGAACCCATTTGCCTACCCCATTATTAATCAGCGCACGTTCAGGTAATGAAAATGCCAGCTCAACAACTTTATGGTCCAGCAACGGTGCTCGTGATTCAAGGCTTGCACTCATCGATGCACGGTCAACCTTTACCAGCAAATCATCACATAGATATTGCTGCACATCCCAACGGCGCATTGCTTCAATTGGACTTTTCTGGACAAAGAGGTCAAAATCAGATTTCCTGTAACTGTTTGTTCCGAGTACCAGCTGTTCTTCTGGCTGCCACTGAGACATTAATCTTAAATACATTTCTCCAATATCTGAACATGTCATTAGCTGGGCAAGTCTATGCAATCTTCGGCCATTAATGGATTGATGCTTACTTTCAGGAAGCAAGCTGAGTACTTTATCCCATCCCTGTGCAGATACAATCTTTAACATTCCAGCTATAGTTTTGCGAACTGGCATTGGAACGCCATCAACTCTGTTCCATAATGCTTCTGTTAACTGGTAACGGGGATAACCGGCAAATAATTCATCTCCACCATCTCCTGATAAGGAAACAGTAACATGCTGGCGGGTCAGTCTTGATACCAGAGTCGTTGGTATTTGTGAGGAATCAGCAAAAGGTTCATCATAAATAACAGGGATTTCCGGTACGATGGCCTCGGCATCCTGTGCTGTCACATAAAGTTCTGTATGCTCAGTACCTAAATGTTCTGCAACAGCTTTAGCATAAGGCGCTTCATCAAAATCCTTTTCATTAAAACCAATGGTAAAGGTTCGGATTTTTTTATCACTTTGTGCCTGCATCAGGGAAACAATTGCACTTGAATCCACACCGCCGGATAAAAAAGCCCCCAGAGGTACATCTGAGTGCATTTGCAGACCCACTGCTGTTGTTAACTGTTCATGAACCAGATTTATTAATTCTTTCTCAGAAAGTTTATCCCGTTCAGAACGGAGTTGTTTCTGTTCTTCAGAATCAAGAGACCAGTAAGCTTGTGGCGTTCCTGCATTGGAAATAGAATGGATTGTTACAACATGTCCCGGAGTTAGCTTTTTTATCCCTTTATAAATAGATAATGGTGATGGTATATAACCAAATCGCATATACTCAACAAGAGCATCTCGATCAATCTGCAAACCTTTATCTGCAATGGCTTTAATGGCTTTTAATTCTGATGCGAAAACAAACTGTCCATTAACGTTCCCATAATACAAAGGTTTTTCACCAATACGATCACGAACCAGGCTAAGTTGTTTTTCTTTTTTATCCCACAAGGCCAGAGCAAACATCCCCCTGGTTTTTTTTATAGTTTCAAGCAGTCCCCAGGCATCGATTGCAGCCAGTAAAACTTCTGTATCAGAATGTCCCTGCCACTGTGGTGCCAGTTTCTGCTGAATCAATTCATCACGTATCTGAGCAAAGTTATATATTTCACCATTATAAGCAATAACATATCTTCCACTAACCGAATGCATTGGCTGATGTCCGGAAGAAGATAAATCAAGAATAGAAAGACGACGGTGGCCTAATGCAACACCTGTCCGGTTATCTTCCCATACCCCAAAATCATCAGGCCCTCGATGATAAAGAGGTGATATCATACGACGGGCCTGTTTTCCAAGGTTATTTGTTTCACCCCAGGTGACAATACCTGCAATTCCACACATTAAAAAGACTTCTTAATAAGCATTAATTTAAATCTCGTAAATGAGTAGTGATAAATTTGATTATACATTGGTTATTATTTATGACGTTTTATTTCAAGAACAATCAGAGGACATAGATATTTTATTTCAGTTGGTTGAAGAAATGATAAAAAGTTTACACCCCAGGATATAAGCGTGCCCAAAAGCCCCATTTTTAAAGGTAATGAAATAAGCCAGGGAGAAAATCGACCAGAAGAAAAAGCGCGTACGGTAAGATCAGGTTCTTTTGGTGCCATCTCATACATTGACGACTCATTCATAATTTCAAGATTATGAATATCCAGATTTTTCGGATCACACCATTGTTGTAATTTTAGATAAAGACCACTGTAGTTTGGAATCGCTATTAATGCTGTCCCGCCAGGTTTTACCAAATCCACATGTGCTGCAATCATAGGGGCCGGATCATCAAAATGTTCAATCAAACCACAACTAAAAACCAGATCAAATGAAGCTTTCTCAAAACTTGTTGACAGTGCATCTTCGCAACGAATATCAGCTTCAATCCCCAGACCGTTACATAACCATCTTGAATGCTCAACTCCAGTAGGGGAGTAATCAATACCAGAAACAGGGGCCTCAATTTCACGTCCAACCCAGGATAGTATTTTACCGGGCGCACACCCTATCTCAACATAGTTTATACCCGGACTTGTATATGCCTTTAACAGACGTAAAACATTCTTTGTTCCAATATCTATACCTGATGGAAAACTCATTCTAGGCCTTGCAGACCATGCACTTTCCCAGTGATTTAACTCTGTTTTTTCATTCTGACTCATATAAATAAAATTGCCTCTGAAATTCCCCAAAATACAAGTTAGAACTGAAACGTACAAGGAAATATAAAAAATCACAGTATTAATAGATAAACGCCAATATTACCAAGATTTACTGAATTTTTACATAAAATATGGAATAATGCCCCCTGCAAAACAACCAATAAACTATTTTAATGAAGAATCTTTCCCTTTCCGAGTACCAGTCTTTAACTACCCAGGCAACCACTTTGGCAGAAGACGGATACGGGAAAAAAGTACTGGAGCTTAAAGATCATTCCATTATCAAGTTATTCAGGGTTAAGCGACTGATTTCTCAGGCAAGTTTTTATTCGCCTGCAAGGCGTTTTGCAAAAAATGCAGCGCTTTTGAAGCGACTGAATATTCCGACTGTGTCTATTATCGGTTTATATCGAATAAAAGCCATAAAAAGAACGGCAGTACATTATTCCCCCTTAAAAGGAATAATGGTTCGGGATTATATGCTTAAACTGATTCAAAAACAGAGCAATATTGACGATTTTTTTGCACAACTGGGCATGTTTATTGCTCAACTGCATGAAAAAGGGATTTTTTTTCGTTCTGCTCATTTCGGCAATATTATTGTTACGCCAGAGGGACAACTAGGGCTTATTGATGTTTCTGATATGAAAATCAGCAAAAAGCCGCTTTCCGCACATAAACGCTTACGCAATATGAAACATATATTCCGTCTTGAGGAAGATATACAACTTATTGAAAATACGGATATTATTGAGCAAAGTTATCTGAAATATTGTAAAATAACCAGTCCCGTATTTCAGCAGCAGTTTTTATCCTTATGTAAAGACCTGAAATTAAAGAAAAATTAACAAACCACTACTTAATTTATTAGATAATTATTAATGTTAGAAACTACAGAAAATCCGGCCCCTGACTACATACTTGGCCTGTCTGCCTACTATCACGACAGTGCAGCTGCCCTGCTTTATAAAGGTAAAATTATTGCCGCCGCCCAGGAAGAGCGCTTTACCCGTAAAAAACACGATGCGGCTTTTCCTGCCAAAGCAATAGAATATTGCCTTCAGGAAGCTGGTATCAAACTCTCTGATGTAAGTGATGTAGTCTTTTATGACAAGCCCTTATTAAAGTTTGAACGTCTGCTGGAAACTTACCTGGCTCATGCCCCAAAGGGGTTCCAGTCTTTTATGAAAGCCATGCCCATCTGGCTGAAAGAAAAACTGTATTTAAAAAAGGTGTTACGTAGCGAGTTTAAACATTTTCTAGGCGATGGAGAAAAAGTTCCCGATTTAAAGTTTGCTGAGCACCATCAGTCCCATGCAGCTTCTGCTTTTTTCCCCTCTCCGTATAAAAAAGCGCTGGTGTTATGTGTTGACGGGGTCGGAGAATGGGCCACAACCTCCCTCTGGCAGGGCGAGGGTAATACTTTAACCCCTTTATGGGAAATTGATTTTCCCCACTCACTGGGGCTGCTTTACTCTGCCTTTACCTATTATTGCGGCTTTAAAGTTAACTCTGGTGAATACAAGTTGATGGGCCTTGCGCCCTATGGCGACCCGGTCTATAAAGATCTCATTCTGGACAACCTTATTGAGGTTAAGGATGACGGCTCTTTTCATATGGATATGAGTTACTTCAACTATGAAGTTGGTCTGACCATGACCAGTGACAAGCTGCACAAACTCTTTGGTGCCCCCCCCAGAAAGCCGGAGTCCGAGCTGTCCCAGAAAGAAATGGACATTGCCAGTTCTATTCAGGCTGTTACTGAAGAAATCATGCTGAAAATTGCTCATCATGTGCATAAAACTACGGATAATGACTATTTGTGCCTGGCCGGCGGTGTCGCCTTAAACTGTGTTTCCAATGGCCGGCTGGAACGGGAAGGGCCGTTTAAAAACATCTGGATCCAGCCTGCGGCCGGTGATGCAGGCGGTGCTGTGGGCGCGGCACTGGCGCTCTGGCATAGTCATTATCAGCAGCCGGTTGTGGATGAAAAAGACAATGTACATGACAGCATGGCGGGCAGTTATCTCGGTCCCAGGTTTAGCAATGAGAGCATAAAAGAATATTTAGAATCCCATTCCATACCTTATCATTTTCATGAGGATGAGGAATTTTTTCCGCTGCTGGCTCAAAAAATCAATGATGCTAAGGTAGTCGGCTGGTTCCAGGGGCGCATGGAGTTCGGGCCACGTGCTCTGGGCGGTCGTTCCATTATTGGTGATCCGCGCAATACCGAAATGCAGTCCACCATGAACCTGAAAATCAAGTACCGTGAATCCTTCCGGCCTTTTGCCCCTTCGGTTCTGGCGGAAGATGTCAGCGAGTATTTTGACCAGCAGACACCCAGTCCGTATATGCTGATTGTAGCCCAGGTGGCAGCCAAATTATTAAAGCCGGTTGAAAAAACCAGAAAAGGTCTGGAGCGTTTAAAACAGATCCGCTCTACCCTGCCGGCCATTACCCATGTGGACAATTCTGCACGGATCCAGACCGTTCATCAGGAAACCAACCCAAGGTATTATCAAATACTTAAAGCGTTTAAGGACCTGACCGGTTGTGCTGTGCTGATTAATACCTCTTTTAATGTCCGCGGCGAGCCTATTGTGGCCACACCGGAAGATGCCTTTCGCTGTTTTATGCGCACCGAGATGGATGTCCTGGTACTGGAGAACTTCATTTTATATAAAGAAGAACAGGCCGAGTTTAAGGACAACAGCGACTGGCGCAATGAGTTTGAACTGGACTAAACCAGACGAGTCTTATCTACTATAAAAAATAACTATTATGACAAAAAACTATGATATAAAAGAAATACGCCAGTTTGCCTGGATAATGGCCGGTATGATCCTGGTGTTTTTTGCTTTGTTACTGCCCTGGCTGTGGCACTGGGAATTTTCCTGGACACCGTATATAGTCTCAGCGGCCTTTGCCCTGACGGGCGCATTAATGCCCCGGATGCTGGCTCCAGTGCACAAAGCCTGGTTAAAGTTTGCCGATGTACTGGGATTTATTAACAGCCGCATACTACTGTTTACCATTTTCTACCTGATATTAACCCCCATGGGTTTTGTTGCACGGTTATTCGGCTTTGATCCCATGAAGAAAAAACATAAGGTAGACAGCTATTATATTAAGCGTGAAAAAAATATTAATAATATGGAGAATCCTTTTTAATGTTTGAGTTATTTAAAGATTTATGGCGCTTTTTAAAAGTCAGAAAAAAATTCTGGTTACTACCCATTATCCTGATTATGATAATGCTGGGGGCTTTACTGGTTCTGGCCCAGGGTTCTGCCATTGCACCGTTTATCTATACGCTGTTTTAACCTTAACCTCTCTCTTCCTTTTGGAAGAGAGAGTGAGTAGGGCATTATGCCTTTATTAAAGTCTTTAAAAAATACCTTTACCAACCTGTTGCTGGTATTGTTTTCCATTCTGGTATGTTTTCTTTTACTTGAAGCAGGGTTTCGGCTGGCCGGTTATCAGCCTATTTATCAAACCTACTCCAAATCTTCTATGCTCTGGCAGTATGATCCCTTATTGGGCTGGTCTCATATACCGGATTCAGAAGGCGAATATATCGGCCCCCGCCCCTGGCCCGTTGAGTATGACACTAAAATACAGATTAATTCTGAGGGTCTGAGAGGACCGGAAATCACCAAAAAGAACGGATTACGCATTCTGGTTCTGGGGGATTCTATAACGGCCGGTTTTGAAGTCCCCTTTAAAGATACCTATAGCGCACAACTGCAGTTACTACTGAATAAAAAACTGGACACTCCGGTACAGGTTATTAATGCCGGGGTACGGGGCTACGGTACCGATCAGAGTTTTTTATACTATAAAGAAAAAGGAAAAAATCTGCAGGCGGACCTGGTTCTGTTTCAGCATGTCAGCAACGATCCCTTAAATAATATTACCTTACACAGAATGCGCCGACCTTTTGGCAAACCGGCTTTCCAGCTCAAGCCAAAAGAATACGGTGGTGAATTAAACCTTACAGCTTATCCAACCCCCCGGTATCCAATTTGTTCAGAATTCCGGCTGGATCAGGACTTTCATGTTAAGCGTCTGGATACGGCTTTAAATCGTACCTTGTGTCAAATACAGGTAAACCTGACCGATTATTCTGCTTTTTTTACTTATATTACGATGTTGATAAGACAGCATCCTGATATGTTAAAAAAACTGTATTTTGCAGCCAGTCCTAAAGCTGCCCAGGCTTCTTCTGCGACCATAAGCAAGGCAGAACAAAATAAGACACCTGGGAAATCCGGTTCTGCACATAAAGCTTCAATAGGTGATTTGTTAACCACCAGCATTATTAATAAACTGGACAAAACCGTTAAAAACAATAAAGCCCGGTTTGCATTATTATTATCTGATGATTTTCAGCCGGAACAGGTTAATAAAAAGTGGCTGCAGGAAAAAGATGTCCGTATTATTGCCACGACTTCTATTTTTCCAGACAGAGTATTTGCCCCGCCCTACAGCTTTAAAAATGATTCTCACTGGACAAAGAAAGGACACCGGGCCTACGCAGAAAAAATTGCACCGAAAGTATTAAGCCTTCTTTCTGAGATGGGTTACCACTGATTCTGCTATTTTTCTTTACCCTGTTTAATTAAATACAAAGCGCCCAGGTCATCCTTTTTATTTGCAAACTTTTTAAGCAATTCAAATTGCTTCTTATCCGCAAGGGCTTTATGCATAGCCTTATTATTATGCTTTACCCACAATAATAAATAACGGAATCCCTGTTGTTTTAACTGGGTTATTTTTTCCGGGCTATAGAAGTCTGAAATACTTGTTATGTCAGTACAATGGTAGTTTGAATAATATCCCAGCCGGGATTCATTACAGGCTATTTTTTCATTAGTGTCTACATTCTGAACTGTCCACTGCGCAATGTCCTTAATGGGAGCCTTGGAGGCGCCGATAGAAATAATACTATCCAGAAACTGTACGGCTATATATGCCGATACAGCAGTTAATAACCATTTTTTTCTGTT
>JALVDE010000313.1 GCA_027009375.1 Gammaproteobacteria bacterium | reverse complement strand
CAGCGTTCAGCGTTCAGAAAGAGCATAAAGTGTTAAGTGTTAAGTGTTAAGGCAAATATTAATTGCTACTGAAACACTGTCAATTAGAGATTGCTTTTATTTCAGGATGTTTCTTTTTTGTAATTTCTGAAGCAGGTTTTGTGTGGTTCTTAATAACATGGGTACAGCGAGTTGTGCTGTTTGCAGGGCAGTCGGTATTACTGTCAGGTCTTCGATGTAGCTATGTACCTGGATATTTCTCTTGCTCAGCATATCCATCCTGACTTCACCATTACCAATTAATTCGTAGTGAAAACTTTGTTTAATGACCTCCGGGAGAAAGGATGTATATGCTGCCTGATATTGATATATTGTTACGACATCTATTTTGATACTCTCCAATTTAGCCGTCAAAAATATATTAATACTGAACTCTACCCTGTTCAACCAGATATATGAAGTTGCTATTATTCCTGCTACAATTATGACTATGCACATACGACTATGGTAATAATTATGCAAAATGAAGTTTCTAAATCTCAATTTAAAGCAAAAGCACTGGAAATGTTTCGTCAGGTCGAAGCTACCAATGAACCTGTTATTGTTACCGATCACGGTAAACCAACTATTGAAGTACGTAAATATCGATCACCGGAACGCTCTCCATTACAGCTATTGAAAGGTAGTGTCATTGAGTACATCGACCCAGACAAACCTGTTGGTGAAGATGACTGGGAGATGTTAAGTTGATTGTGCTGGATACTCATGTACTCATATGGTGGGTTAATGAGGATAAAAAACTTTCCAGCCGGGCTCTGAAAGCTATTAATAAAGAATTACTGGCTGAGGATGGTCAACTAATCATTTCATCGATTACGACATGGGAAATAGCTCTTTTAATTCAAAAAGGACGTTTGGTTCTGACAATGGATATTGATGACTGGATTGAGACAGTGGCCTCTATTGAGTCTGTTCACTTTGTACCTGTAGATAATGAAGTCGCGATTCAGTCAGTTCGCTTACCCGGTGAGTTTCATCCCGATCCAGCCGACAGGATGATCACGGCATTAGCAAGACATTTATCTGTTCCACTGATCTCCAGTGATGAGAAGATCAGAGCATACAAGCATGTTAAAACTATCTGGTAATAAAATTTGTATATTTTAACCTAAACTCATTGCTTATATTTTCCAGACCAGTTCACTATAGGATTCCAACTTGGCATCTGCCGTAATGAGTCGCATGGGTTCACTTATTGCCTGTGCCACCAGTATTCTGTCAAACGGATCTTTATGCACCGGCGGCAAACTGATGAGTGATTCTGTATGATCACCGGTAACAGGCAATTCCAGAAAACCGCTTTTTTTCGCTGCCTGTCTGATTTGCGGTAATTTACCATCAAATTTGCCAATACCGATCTTTATGGCCAGTTCCCACCAGGATGCAGTACTGATATACACCTGGGTATTATCATCCAGAATAATATCCCGTATTGAATAAATTCTTTCTGAGCCCGTCATCACCCATAATGCGATGTGGGTATCTAATAATATCCTCATCACTTCCCTTCAAATTCAGATACTATCTCATCTGGTAGCGGTTCATCAAAATCTTCGGGAATATTGATAATACCTTTAAGCATACCTATGGTCTTTCTGGGTGTTAGCACAGCATCCGCTGCCACAATTTTTGCCTGTGCCTTTCCATAAGCGCCAATATAAATTTCTTCACCACTGGCCGCTTTTTTTACCAGTTTAGACAAGTTACTCTTTGCCTGATGCATTGTTACGACATCCACTTTAATATTCTCCAATTTAGCTGGTATAAAACATATTAGCCCAGACTTAGCTAAGCGTCAAATTTTCTCATATAAACTTTTTTCGTATTATAAAGCCACAAAAAAAGCCCCGGCGATTTCTCGCAGGGGCTTTTTCAGTACAGGCAGCAATAAACGATAAACGTTTGAAATACTCTGAAATTTTAACGCTTGGAGTGCTATTATCGTTTTGAGTACTGGGGACGCTTACGTGCTTTGTGCAGACCAATCTTCTTACGTTCAACCTGACGGGCATCGCGGGTTACGAAACCGGCTTTGCGTAGTGAGCTGCGCAGAGATTCGTCGTATTCAATCAGGGCACGGGTAATACCATGACGGATGGCACCGGCCTGGCCGGTAATGCCGCCGCCGGAAACATTGACCTTGATGTCGAACTTGTCCAGCAGTTCGGTCAGTTCCAGAGGCTGGCGAACCACCATTCTGGAAGTTTCGCGGCCAAAGAATACTTCGATGGGACGGTTGTTAATGGTAATTTCGCCTTTACCCGGACGCAGATAAACGCGTGCGGAAGAACTTTTACGGCGACCTGTTGCATAGTATTGAGTAGTCATAATTCTTCTGTTCCTGCGATTAAACTTCTAATGTCTTGGGCTGTTGAGCAGTATGTGG
>JALVDE010000312.1 GCA_027009375.1 Gammaproteobacteria bacterium | reverse complement strand
CGGCTCCATTAAATTTCATTCATCTGTCCATAATTGTTATGATTATTGTGTTCTAGATATTTAATTTTACGTCAAAGCCAGGTGTATTACATGATAAATTTTTTCAGGTGTTTTAGTTACTTCAGTGCTTTAATTATTATTTTCCTCTCTGCCTGTACACCCGGCATAACAACAACAGTATCTGAACATCCCCTGATGGATAAAATCTGGTCGGTTAAAGAGCAGAAGTTTATCTCTCAGGAACAGTTCAGGCGGCAGCTGCTTTCCTCAGATATTATTTTACTGGGCGAAACTCATGATAATAAACAACACCATCAATTACAGGCTGATGCGATTCATGAATTTGTAACAAATAAACAGTCACCTGCTATAGCCTTTGAAATGCTTAATCAGAACCAGCAGGAAAGTATTCATGATTTTCAGACAAGGAATAAAAACTCCGAAAGTATTACAGACGACTTTGCCAAAACCGTAGCCTGGGATAAATCCGGCTGGCCACAGTGGTCTTATTACCGCCCGGTATTTAAACAGACTTTAGAAAATAATCTACCGGTGATTGCCACAAATTTTGAACACAAACAGATTAGAAAGGTTATAAAACAGGGTCCTGAAGTACTGGATAAAAAGTACCAGGACTTGCTGAACAAGTATCAGTATAAACCTGATATTCAACAGACTCTGGAGCAGGATATCCAGCTATCCCATTGTGATATGCTGCCGGAAAAAATGCTTGCGCCCATGCTTAGAGGCCAGCAGGTTCGTGATCTGGCCATGATGACCACCATCCTGGAGAGCTTAAAACAGCACAAGAAAGTTATTGTGATTGCCGGTTCCGGTCATACCCGTAAAGACTATGGTATTCCCTGGTATCTGCATCAGGAACTGTCCGGAGAACAGAACAATACCAGGATTCTAAGTATGGCTTTTATTGAAGTCAGCCCGGATAAATTGCAGCCTGCTGAATACTCACAGGCATGGGGAGAAAATCTTAAACATCTGCCTTTTGATTATGTCTGGTTTACCTCACGGGCAGAGCGGGAAGACCAATGTAAAAAAATGAAAGCTTATATGAAAAATAAAAAATAATAATGACTGTCAGCAATACCTTTATTCTTCGCTGGTAACTTTATAACCCGCTGCCTTATGTTGTTCTACACAGTCATCAATGGCACTGTCCCGAACCAGAACACCGGTCATCATGGCACTGGTAGTAGACACTTCGCAATCAATTTTATGCCCCTGCTTATCCTGCATATGCACTGTTCGCCCGGCACAGCCGGATAAGCCTGCCATGGTAATTAATACACTGCTTATAAATAATTTATTGTTCATTTCTGTTCTCTTTAAAGTCTAAACACCTGGATTTATAATAAACACAGCCAGTTATTACTTTACCAGACTTTCAAAAATCTTAAAACCGGCAATATAAGTCCCGGCAGCAGAACCCAGCGTGGAGAAAAAGAACACCAGTAAGGTGCGGGCAACTTTATTTTTCCACCAGCCAGAAATATGAGTGGTATCCTTTCTCAGCCGACTGAAATCACCAACGTTAGGCTTTCTCAGGTACAGTTCGATAGCCGCCGTCACCATTCCGGCTCCAATAGTAGGATTCAGGGAAGTAATAGGCGCAGCGATAAACGCTCCGATGACCGTCAATGGATGACCTTTGGCAATAGCCGCTCCCAGGGCAGACAGTGAACCGTTAATAACCACCCACCAGATTAATAACTGGATACCCAGATCGGTACTCTTACTGAAACCAATAGCAAAACCCGCAATTAAAATGGCCACAATAATCCAGGGGATCAGTTTCGGCCAGCGGCTTTTCTCCGGCAGTTGCTCCAGACGCTCGATAGTGGCCTGAGCTTTGGCGTGTAACTCTTCCGGGCTGTTAATATCTTCATCTTTAGCCAGGTAGGACTCAATGCCTTTTAAATGTCCAGCTCCCACAACCGCCAGGATAGACTGGTTGTCTGATTCGGTCACTATCTGTTCCAGTTTGGCCGCCATGTACTGATCACGCTCATCAATCAACGGTGAGTACAGTTCTTTGGCTTCCTCGGCAAACTGGGCAAAGGTCGTTTCCAGTATATCCCCTTCCTTGAGGCGCTCGATTTCATCTTCCGATACCTTTTCTGAAGTTACCACACTGCCGAGCAGACCACCGATAATGCCCATTTTTTTCCACCAGGGCACGTTGCTGTACACTCGCTTGAGCGTGGTACCCACATCACGGTCTATCAGGTGGATATTACAGTTCAGTGCTTCGGCCTGCTCAATAGCCATACGCATTTCAGCGCCCGGCTCAATACCAAACTCTTCCGCCATTTTCTGCTGATAAGCACCCAGTGCCAGGGAGGCGATAACCATGGAGGCCTTACCTTCCTTGAATACCCGGAACAGATCCATTTTGGCCAGTGAGTCGGGATC
>JALVDE010000311.1 GCA_027009375.1 Gammaproteobacteria bacterium | reverse complement strand
GTGGTTAAAAATCCGCTTAAACAGCAACGTTTTGTTATTGAAAACCAGGAAATTACCGAATCCAGTGGTCTGGCCTGCTCAACCCGGGACAAAAAAATTCTCTGGACTCATAATGACAGCGGCCATATGCCCATCATTTATGCCCTTAACAATCATGGCAAAGATCTGGGCAGCTATTTTATTGATGGTGTAGAAAGTATCGACTGGGAAGATATGGATGCCTTTGAATATCAGGGCAGGCATTATTTGCTGATTGCTGATACCGGGGATAATTTCAGGGTATTATGGGAACATCGGATCTTTATTGTTGATGAGCCGACAGTCGCTCAGCAGTTGCATCCGACCCTGACACCGGCATGGACCATTGTGTATCAGTTTGAAAACGGCCGCTCCTATGATGTGGAAGCCGCGGCTGTGGATGAGCAGCGTAATAAAGTTATTCTGCTGACTAAAAGGCATAAACCCACCCTGATGTTTGAATTGCCCTTAAAACCCGAAAAACCGGAACAGGTGGTGCAGGCGGTAAAAGTGGCGGAGCTGCCGTATATAAAGAATCCTTCAGCCGTGGATATCAGTCCGGATGGACGGATTATGTCCATTAATAGCTATCGGCGGATCCATCGATTTAGCAGAAAAACACCTCAGGATCCGTGGCATTACCAGTATTCATTAAAGTATAAACCGATGTTTCAGCCTGAAGCTATGTGCCTGTCCAGAGACAGTAAAAACTACTATGTCACTTCGGAAAAACGATTTGACCTGCTGAAAATTAAGATTAAATGAATTTGATAAAAAATTTATATTTTTGTCTTTATTTATCTCGGTTTTTATAAATTTCTGCTATTATTGTTTTAATTCGTGTCCATCCGGTAAATTGCCTTCCTGGCAATTTACCGGAACGCAAAAGAAAAAGTGTGATTTTTCTTTTGCTCCATTTTCAACGACTTAACGTCGTTAAAAATGAGCGGCACATCCATGTACTGCCAGTGTGCATCAATAAATGGATGCACACTAATTAAATCCAGTGAAGCGAGTCTAAATAACCATGACCATTAATTATGACGAAAAGCGTTCTTTTTATCGTATGTCTGTAGACTGCCAAGTTGAATTTTCCAGACCGGGAAGTTCAGAAACGTTTAAGGGGGATGGTAAGAACCTGAGCGCTAATGGTGTAAAGTTTATTACCGATGAAAAACTGAACGAAGGTGAAGAACTGGATGTGACAGTTCATCCGGTTATACAGACCGTGACGCCCTTATCCGCGAAAGCTAAGGTCGTAAGAGTGGTTTATGATGAAGACAATGGTAAATACATTGTTGGTCTGTCTATGCAGGAAGTGGTTTAATCCTGTTTATTAACTCGGGATTATTGACTCAAATTAAACATAAGCGCTTAAACAAAATAGTCCACACTGCCGGGACTATAGGCCTGTTGTAAAGAAGCTGAAGGAGAGTTACTGACATAACTCTGAATAACCAGGGAACTGCCGGACAGCCCGTTGTAGCTTCTGCGGTTGGCGTAGGGAAAAGCCGTGCTGTTATCTGCATAATTAGTTTGCGATCCTGTATCATTATTAATCAGAGAATAATCCGCTGGCTGATTCCGGGAAACAGGGGGTGTTGACACTGCCAATGTACTTTGTTCGACAGTCTGATTACTTTTCTGCTGATCATTTTCCGTTAAAGAAAAACGACTTTTTTCTGTCCTGTCTTCTGCAGGTCGCGCAGTTCCTTTTTTCGTATCCCTGTCATCCAGAACCTGCCCTTCAATAATAACCGGACGGGCAGGGGCATTTACAGCGGTCTGTTGAGAAGATGGGCCACCATACTGCGCAAGGCTTTGATACAGATTGATACTGGATATTTGCATGGTTTAATTATAGTCAGTATTTTAAACTTTGACCAGAAAGTAACTCCCCCCTTTTTCTTTAGTACAGTAGTACAGTTCCTTCTCCCTGAGGATAAGGTCAGGAAGAGGGGGGGCGCTAAATTAATAACAGGTAAACCACTATGGCTGAATTTTTAATCTCCCAATTAGCGACATTATGTCTGCAACACAATCTTCAAATCACTACCGCAGAATCCTGTACCGGCGGCCTGGTGGCCAAACTGATCACCGATCAGGCAGGCAGTTCACAATGGTTTGAACGAGGTTTTGTCACTTATAGCAATTCAGCCAAAGAACAGATGCTGGGTGTGGAACATAGTCTGCTGGAGCAATGGGGCGCAGTCAGTGAACCGGTAGCTAAAGCCATGGCAGAAGGGGCCTTAACCCATTCTGATGCTGATTTTGCTCTGTCCATTACAGGTATTGCCGGCCCTGATGGCGGTTCTGCAGAAAAGCCCGTAGGCACAGTCTGTTTCGGCTGGGCCTGGTATGCAGGATCTGACCGGCATATTAAGGGCAGCATCACTACCCGACATTTTAAGGGT
>JALVDE010000310.1 GCA_027009375.1 Gammaproteobacteria bacterium | reverse complement strand
CTGAAAAAAGAAAAAAATATAAACCTGAAATTAAACTAAAAACAACAAATGATGTTGTTTATGAGTTTTTTGACTCAATTTTTTATCCAAAAATAAATGAATTAGCAAACCCAGTAAAGTCACTCATTGATAACATTTTCATTAACAAAGAGCTTGATGATTTTTATAAATTTTATGAAGTAAATTTAAAAGAAGAGAATCTAGGTCGTTACATCTCTATATTTAACATTTTTTTTAGGTACAGAGATCAACTAGGGCAACTTTTAGGCTATTCAAGAATTTCTAGTGATGATGTTGATAAAAGAGTTGTAGGATCAAAAAACTTTGACGAAATTAAACTTTTTTATGGTAAGGTGTATGAAGCTCTAACAAGTAATTTTGTAATTTTGGCTTGTTTAAACAACTTTATTCATAACCGAAAATATGATCAGTTTCTAAAAATGTCGTTAAATAAATACATTAAGGATGTTGAAAAAGCTAAAAAGCATAATCCCTTCAAAGATACAAAAGAATTATCAGCTTTTGCTAATAATCTAGATTCCTCATTAAGAAATGGCTCACATCATGCTTCAATTTGGAGAGAAGGAGAGATTGTTATGTATAGAAGTGGGGGCACAGGTGCTCGTAGAGAAATGTCATTTAGTAAGTATATGCATTTGTGTAATAAGCTAACAATTTCACTAGCAGCTTTATTTTTAGTTGAACAGCATCTCCAGAGAAAATATAGTTAACCACCACTTGCATTGTATCACTAGGACGCAGTGATTATTCAAAATTATGGAGGATTGTTTAACAACTTTCCTTTTTAAACTTCTTCTCTGGGAGCCCCAGTGCCCAATGAAGTGAACGTTATCAAATTTCACCATTATAATGGGTAGTCTTATGCAGGATACTGGTGGTAAAAAATGAGCACAGCATTTGATAGCATTAAATAAGGTCTTGAAGAAGCGTTGGATTTTTTAAAAGGGAAGTCAACAAAAGCAATTGTGCATGAGTTTACACCTTTAGATGTAAAAAATATCCGTGCAAAAATTGGAATGACTCAAAGTGAATTTGCCTCAGCATTTGGCATTAGTGTTAGTACACTTCGGCATTCATTAAACCGTACTATGATGAAGAAAAATCACCTGACTGTTTGTTGAACGGTTAATTATTAATATTTCAGCCTGTCTTCCTGAATACTATCACTGGGCGGGAAAACATTTAACCCGCCCTTTTTGATACTTTATTTAATTTTTCTGGCTTCCAGATAAAAGCGTTTTTCATCTGCTTCGCCCATAGAGAAGGTTTTTCTGGGCAGGGCGCCGTCAAAAATAATGGTTTTAAACAGGCTGTGTTTTGAAATCGGTGGGAAGAAGAAGCCCATATTGCCTTCCTTGACTCCCAGTTCATTAACCACTTCATCGCCGTGAATAAAGTCCACCTTTCCACCATTTTGCTCAAGATAGTCGTTTAAAAATGACTCAATAGTGGCCAGCTCCAGAGTATATTCCGGGTTGGTGATCTGGATATAGCCATAACCGGAAGCATCATTAAAGGGGACAATATGCACATTATCACCCGTGGCGGCTTCGGCTCTGGCTTTCATATCGGCTTCATTATCACAGCGAACCACTGAACAGTTGCCGTTAAAATGCGCCTGCATATCCTTTAATAACTGCTGCGGATTGACATTAAAAATCACCCGGTGGATAGGCTCAAACTGCAGGCCTTCATCATGAATATTCACCAGTTCCACCAGAGCGAAGCGGGCCGGGTTATCCATTACTGACTGAATATCATCTGCTTCTTCCTTAATTTTTTCCCAGATGGCTTTGGCGGTGGCTAAGGAATGGTTACCGTCACCCATGGCATAGAGCAGTACATCACGCCCCTGAGCATTGTACTTATCGGCAAATACCTGCGGATCGGCCAGTTGGGTCAGCGCATCGACTGCCTGCTGGATCAGTTCCGGAGTATCAATGGCGTAACCTTTGATATGACCACTGTCCATCATCAGTTCAAAGTCATATAGTGGCTGAGGATTTTTTTCAAACAGTGGTTCAATAACGGTACGCTGCGGATCATCAATCAGTACCATAATATGAGGCAGTTCAATGGCCGCATCCTGACGGACTTTAATGCGCGGCGGCAGTCGATCCACAATAGTGCCTTCAGTGGCACGAATTAAGGTCTGCGACCCCTTGTTAAAGTCATAATGTTCCAGGTCTATGGCCACTACCAGCCCCTTACGGGAAGGTGCCTGAGAAGTTTTACGATCCACCAGCACAAAGCCCGGTTTGTCCATAGGCACTAAAATACCTTCATCCAGATATTGCTGCATGGTGTTATTAATACTGGCAATACGTTCATCACCATCATCATCTTCAAGAAATACTTCCGGAAATATAACATTCAGCGTAGAAGGTGCATCTCCGGCTATTTCCGCCACTTTTGCC
>JALVDE010000309.1 GCA_027009375.1 Gammaproteobacteria bacterium | reverse complement strand
CCTGAGGATCAGGCCCTCATTGTCTTTGATGAACAGGCTCTGTATTTAAGAAGATACTGGCAGTTTGAAGTTGAAATTGCCACTTCTTTAAAAAACAGAATGGCACTGACACCGCTCAGTGAGCAGGCACTGTCCAGGGCTAAAAATATTTTTTCACAACTGTTTGAACCGTTCGAACAAGCGGACTCCAAACAGGCTGAAACCGACTGGCAGAAAGTCGCTGTAGCCAATGCCCCCGGTCGACGTTTATGTATTATCTCCGGTGGTCCCGGTACCGGTAAAACCTATACTGTTACACGACTGCTGGCCACCTTGCAGGCAGTACATAATGGCCGGTTAAAAATATTAATGGCGGCTCCGACCGGTAAAGCGGCACAGCGTTTAAAGGAATCCATTGCCCAGTCCAGGGAGGATTTGTTATCAAGATCAGTTGATAAGCAACTTATAGACTCAATTCCTGAAGAAGCCGCTACTCTGCACCGGCTTCTGGGCTTTCGTCCAAACTCTCTGCAATTAAAATATAATGCTCAACAGCCTTTAAACTGTGATGTATTATTAATTGATGAAGCCTCCATGATCGATTTACCCATGATGGCCCGAGTTCTGCGCGCCTTGCCTGAACAGTCCACCCTGATTTTACTGGGTGATGCGGATCAGTTACCTTCTGTTGAAACCGGCAGTGTACTATCTGACATTGCCTGCCATCCGCATCCGGGGTATAACGCCGATACGGCTGAACAGATCAAACAGATCAGTGGGCAAACCGTACAGGTTAATAATAACAGCCACTATAACCATCTGACATTATTAACTCATAGCCGACGTTTTGGCGGTGAAATTGGTGCCATTGCCAGTGAAGTCATTAATACCCAGGCTCAGAAAAGCTGGCAGCGCCTGCTTGATAATGAACTGCAAAGCATTCATTTTGAGCATAAGGAAAAAGGGCAGTTATCTTATCTGCCTGATCCCTTATATGAAAACTGGCTCTCCCAGGCCTGCAGGCATTATTTTTTAACCATATCCAGAGCGCCTGATTTGCCGCAGGCCTTTGCCGCACTGGCAGGCTTTCGTATTCTTGTTCCAACCCGTGTGGGTGAGCGGGGTGTTGAGCAGTTAAATAAAACCATTGAGCAGCAATTATCAGTATTAAATCCATCTGTTCGCCCCGGTGCACACTATCCGGGTCGACCCATAATGGTTATTCAGAACAGTTATTCCAGCCATTTGTTTAATGGTGATGTCGGTCTGATATGGCCTGATAAAAACGGTAAACTATCCGCCTGGTTTGAAAATGAGGACGGCCAGTACCGTAAAATCAGCCTGGCCCGATTACCTTCAGTTGAAACCGTCTATGCCATGACCATTCATAAAACCCAGGGTTCTGAATTTAATCATGTGGCTATTATTTTACCCGGCCAGGAATACCCCTTATTAAGCCCTGAACTGCTTTACACCGGTCTGACCAGAGCCAGAGAGCATCTGTATATTATTGGCAGTGAAACCGTCTGGAAAGCAGCCTTAACTGAACGGACGTGGCGTTATTCGGGATTGCGAACCCGTTTAAACAATTAGCTCTAATATCGTTCGAAATAAGCGATGTGTTTTTTACGTCCTTTTAATTGACTTATTATGTGTCCTAATACCATAATTAGGTATATATTGGTATAAAAGAGGCGCGATATGGCTAAAAATACAAGTATTACCCTGGGTGATCATTTTGATAGCTTTATAACTGGGCAAGTTGAAAGTGGTCGATTTGGTTCGGCTAGTGAGGTTATTCGAGCCGCGCTTAGGTTGCTTGAAAATGCAGAAACACGGCTTGAGACTTTAAGGCAAATGCTTGATGAAGGAGAAAAAAGTGGAGTTGCAGATTATGACTACGAAGCATTTATGGCCGAGCTTGATAGCGAAAATGATAAATGAAGGCATTTGAATTAAGCAAGGAAGCCAAGGAAGACCTGAGAAAAATTGCCCGATTTACAGAAAAACGCTGGGGTCGAGACCAGCGATTTTTGTATATTAAACAATTTGATGATGTATTTCATTTGTTAGCGAAGACCCCAACCATGGGTAAGAAATGTGAACACATAAAAAAAGGATATAGAAAATTTCCTCAAAGTAGCCACATTATTTTTTACCGAGAATCTGAGAGGACTAAAATTTTTGTAATACGCATACTCCATAAAAATATGGATGTTGAGTCAAAATTTTTGCCCACATAACGGACAAATAAAAAAGGCAGAAGGAATGGCTGTTGATTCGGATAAAAACCGTCTTTATATCATCAGTGATGAAACTGACAGACTTTATGTTTTTAATGTAAACTGGTAATTAATATATCTTGAATGGTTAGTCAGAGGCTACTATGAAAAAGCTGAAAAATGAAAAAGCATTAGTTAAAAAGGCAATTTTAGAGGGTGTTAAATATGGAGAGGGTAGAGGGGTGGTAGAATTTGAACCTACTGAT
>JALVDE010000308.1 GCA_027009375.1 Gammaproteobacteria bacterium | reverse complement strand
ACTGGTATTTGTTGATATTCTAAAAGAATTACCGGCCACCCTGTTACTACGCCCCTTTAATTTTAACACCCTGGCAGTACGCGCCTATGAACTGGCCGCCGACGAACGTCTTGCTGACGCCGCCAGCGCCGCCATTATGATTGTACTGGCCGGTATTATTCCAGTAATATTACTGAGCTTATCCATCAGCCATAAAACTAACCACTCTACACTAAAACCTGAAAGCTGAAACCTGTATGCTACCCTCTCCATTATTACAACTAGACCATATCTCCCTGAGTTATCATAACCATAACGTAATTGACAACATCAGCCTGCATCTGCAGGAAGGAGAAATCGGCTGTCTGCTGGGTTCCAGCGGCTGCGGTAAAACCACTGTGCTGCGCAGTATTGCCGGATTTGAAACACCGGATCAGGGACAGATCAGCATCCGTAAACGCATTGTAAATAATAACCGCATTCATATCAGCCCGGAACAGCGAAATGTCGGTATGGTGTTTCAGGACTTTGCCCTGTTTCCCCATTTAAGCATACGCAGAAATATTGCTTTTGGTCTGGACAAACTGAACAAAACGCAGCGTCAGCAGCGGGTGGATGAACTGCTGGAGCTTGTTAACCTGCAGGACATCGGCCATAAATACCCGCATGAACTGTCCGGCGGACAGCAGCAAAGAGTGGCCCTGGCAAGAGCTATGGCGCCCAGACCGGAGTTGTTATTACTGGATGAACCTTTTTCCAGTCTGGATATTGAACTGCGTGAACAACTGGCTACGGAAGTCGCCCGTATTATAAAAAAAGAAGGCATCACCGCCATTCTGGTGACTCATGATCAACAGGAGGCCTTTGCCATGGCAGACAAAGTAGGACTGCTGCACAAGGGTCACCTAGTGCAGTGGAACACTCCCTATAAACTTTACCATCAGCCCGCCACACAATATGTAGCTAATTTTATCGGTCAGGGGGTTATGCTTCCGGGACAGGTAAAAGATAAGCAGACCATTGAAACGGCATTAAGCCTTATTCATGGAAAAGTCCCCAATGGATGTCAGGCCGGTTGTCCGGTGGATATTTTAATCCGCCCAGATGATATTATTCATGATGACAGCAGTGATTTAAAACTGGAAATTATTGATAAGGTATTCAGGGGCGCGGAATTTTTATATACCCTGAAGGTTAATAATGAGCAGCATATTTACTGCCTGGCACCCAGTCATCATAACCATGCCGTTGGTCAAGCGCTTGGGATCCGCCTGGATGTTAGTGATATTGTAATTTTCAAATCAAATGAAAGCACAATGCACACGCTTTCGGAAAAAGAAAGATAATCTATTAAAATTGCAGCGGTTCTGGTTTGCCGGTATAAAAGCCCTGGGAATAATCCACACCCATTTTTTTCAGCTCCAGCAGGGTTTCCTTATCCTCCACCCATTCTGCAATGGTACGCAGCCCCATGGTATGACCTATCTGGTTAATGGACTCTACCATGGCCCGATCAATGTCATCACTGGCTATATCTCTGACAAAGCTGCCGTCAATTTTCAGAAAATCAACGGGAAGGTGTTTTAAGTAACCAAAAGAACTCAAGCCGCTGCCAAAATCATCCAGGGCAAACTGACATCCGAGAATTTTCAGTTCATCCATAAAATGATTAGCAGTGCTTAAATTAGCAATAGCAATGGTTTCGGTAATTTCCAGACACAGCTCTTTAAATTTAATATTATATTTTCTGGCCTGCTGCTGGATATACTCCAGAAACCGGTCATTTAATGAGTCGCCGGAAAGGTTAATGCCCACTACCCGATGCTCATAGCCTTTTCTGAAAAATTCACCCTGGGACATTGCCTTAAAGGTTTTTTCTATAACCATACGATCGATTTTCGGCATCAGATTATAGCGTTCTGCTGCCGGGAGAAAGGCATCCGGTGCCACCAGTTCACCCTGATCATTGTTCATGCGTACCAGCACTTCCCAGTGCATAGACTGTTTTTCTTTTTCAAATAAAGATACAACAGGTTGTTTGAATAATACAAACGCATCATCTTTCAGTGCATTATTAATACGCATAACATAATGCATTTCACTATGGCGTTTAGCCAGTTCTTCATCCGTCGGCTTATAAACATGGATACGGTTTCTGCCGCTGTCCTTGGCCTCATAACAGGCCAGATCGGCTGCACTGAGAATATCAGAAACCTTTTTACTGGTTTTATTAATAGCCACTACACCAATACTGACACCTACTTCAAAGACCCGTTTTTCCCATACAAAACGGTAATTCTTGATATTTTTACGGATGGTCTCTGCCAGCTTTTCGGCCTGCTGCAGTTCACAGTTTTCCAGAAGAATACCGAATTCATCACCGCCCAGTCGTGCCAGCAGATCCGACTCCCGAATACTGTTTGACAGTTCTATAGATAACTGCCGCAGCAGTTCATCACCGGCCATATGACCAAAGGTATCATTAACTACTTTAAACTGATCCAGATCCAGATAACACAGGACATGTTCATTATCTTCATCCCAGGCATCATTAAGTAATTCTTCAAGACGCTTTTCAAAAACACGGCGGTTTAACAGTTCCGTAAGTTCATCATGACTGGCCTGCCAGGAAAGCTGTCGGCTCATTCGACGGGATTCACTGATATCCTGAAAGACAATAACACCACCGATAACCTGGTTATCCTGGCTTTTCATGGGCGCTACCGATAATTCAACACTGATTAAATGGCCATTACGATCTTTCAGTGCGGTATCCACTTTATGTTCAACAATCTGCTTATTATTCAATAAACGTTCCAGTGGATTTTCAATGGCCCTGCAATTTTCCTCATCCACCAGTTGAAAAATCTCACAGATAAGCCTGCCTTTGGCTTCCTGCTTATCCCAGCCCAGAATATTTTCAGCCACCGGATTCATAAAATTTATTCTGGCTTTATCATCCGTTGTGATAACGGCATCTGTAATAGAAAACAGGGTCACTTCAGCCAGTTCTTTTTCCTTAAAAAGGGCCAGTTCTGACTGCTTGGCTCGTGCCAGTGCCCGATGCACTTCACGTTGCTGCTGTTCAATAGCATCAAGGGCTTTATTTATAAAACGGGATAAAAAACCAAACTCATCGGAAGTCGATTCGTCAAAGCGTACCGAGGTATCTCCCCTGGCAAATTTCTGTGCTGAGTCCAGCAATTTTCTAAACGGCCTGGTCAGCATATGCTGCAGTATACTCTGTAATAGCAGACCAAAAATAAAAATCAGGCCGCCAATGGTGATCAGCATATCCTTGCGCTCAGCAATAACCTGGACCTTTAAATTTGGATAGTAAGCAATCAGACTGATCTGTTTATGAGAAGAATTATTTTTATCAGGATTATTATCAGCAGCGGAGCCATGCACCAGAAAATTTTGCATATAAGAAATACTGTCAGCCGGAATAATACCCTGCTGGATAATATTTTTACCGTATTTAAGCTTGACTGCGACAACAGAATATTGCTTCTGGTAACGGGGGAATTCTCTGGACAGGATTTTTTTAATGGCATCTGCAGACTCAGCTTTTTCCAGTAGCATCTGCATAGAGTTAGCCAGTAAAATGGTATTGGTCTGGTAACGGGTCTGTAACTCTTTTTCCTTACCCTGTAACAGGAAAACAGTAATAATTAACCCAACCAGTACCAGCCCCCAGAATACCACACCGGTAATACGCAGCGGCAGTACAAAGTTATACTGTTCTTCAGTATTTTTCAGTTTATTTCTGCGATTAGTCGGTATATTACCGGTCATTTAAAACCCATCCATTTTACCAGTATAAGTACCGGACACACGGCACTGAATCCAGCCCCCAGAATTGCCAGCCCCATAAACCAGGGGAAAAACCAGCTGACATAAGCTAATGGAGTGATTATATTCTCTGGAAGCAGATTCAGTTGCGGATCAAAAATAATATAGGAAAATGCCAGCAACAAACTAACAATTAAACGCCACGCACGTTCAGCAGAAAAACTAAATCGAGTCAGGTTTTGCACCGGCGCCAGGTTGTTGCCGTTTCCGACAGCAACAGGGATAAAGCGATTAATCAGATCCGGCAGCAGATAATTGCTGACCCCCTCCAGGAACATCAACAGAATTAATAAATAAACCCCATTGTGTATATCAAAATAAAGAAAAATCAGCAGCAGACTACCAATCAGTAAACGATAACTTCTATTGGTCATTATTATTATTGTTATAAACTTTAATTATAGCTCAGGACGTGCCAGTTTCGGTAAATCATCATTGATGCCTGTACCCGCCAGCCCCATAGCACGCTTTATCATCATCTGTTTTAAGGGCTGAATTTTATCGGCCAGTCCCAGTCCGGCATTACGCAGGACTTTCAAAGGTGTAATATCATTACTGAATAAACGCTTAAACCCGTCCATAGCGGCCAGCATCGCAATATTATCTGCTTTACGGCGACGCTCAAAACGTCTCAATGCCAGGATACCGCCAATGGCCCGATGCTGCTGCAGTGCCCGTTGAATTTCTTCTGCCAGTACCACCGCATCCAGAAGCCCCAGGTTAACGCCCTGTCCGGCCAGGGGATGCACGGTATGCGCAGCATCACCAATCAGGGCCAGGTGTTCCTGTACATACTGATTGGCATGGCGTAAGCGCAGGGGAAAAGCACCGCGCTCTGACTTGAGTTTTATCCGCCCCAGGGTACTGCCGAAAGCCAGTTGCAGTTCCTGATTAAACTGCTGCTCATTCATATTCAGCAAAGCCTGTGCCTTATCTTCTGAAGTGGACCAGACAATGGAGCTGATAGTTTCAGCAGAAAAGTCATCACATAATGGCAGGAAAGCCAGCGGCCCTTCCGGCATAAACTGCTGCCAGCAGGCGTTTTGATGGGGCTCGGATGTGGTGACATTACATACGACTGCAGTCTGGCGATAAGCCCAGGTACTCAGAGAAATGCCCACCTGCTGTCTGACCCAGGAATTGGCACCGTCAGCCCCCACCAGCAGATCAGCGCTGAGGACCTGTCCGTCTTCAGTAGTCAGCTGTACACCTGCTTTTTGCTGAGTATTTATCTGTAAATCAGCTACTTTAAGCGGCATTAATAAATCTATATTATCGAAATCAGCCAGACGGGTCTGCACCGCTTTTTGAATAATGCGGTTTTCCACAATATGACCCAGATTCATCTGGCCGATATCAATACTGTTAAAATGGATCTCTCCATGGCCGGAAGCATCCCAGACATGCATCTGGTCATAGGCACAGACACCATCTTTTTGCATACTCTGCCAGGCACCGATATTTTCAAAAATATGCTGACTGGCATGAGTTAAAGCACTGACCCTGATATCGTGACTGCCGTCAGGCCAGTTATAATCCGCCTGATGAGCTTCAATAACCGCTATTTTCAGGGCACTGTCGCCCAGAGCACAGGCCAGGGTCGCCCCCACCATGCCGCCGCCGATAATGATCAGATCATAATGTTGTACTGCTGATTTTTGCATAGTTTATCCAGCGCCTGTCCGGTATTCTGGTCGTTACTTTTAGTGAAAAATTTCAGTATTTATTCAGTCTAATCTAACTGTGCTGTGAATTATACTGAATAGTTACAAATTTAATACAGCGATTGTCCCACAGCCATTTTACTCAGCTGTCCCTGTAATACGCCCTTACCCATTGCTTCTGCTGCTATCATATGTCGTAAAGGGGCAATAATATCCGTTAATAATAAACCGCTGTCTCTAAGTGCTGTTAATACCATGGAATTATTGGAAAACAGTTTAATCAGACCATTGGTTATGGTGGTAACCTGGCGGATATCCGCCTGACGCCATTGCCAGTAATCGTTTAACAACTGACAGTCTCCGGGATCGGATGTTTTGTGCTGTTGCATATCGGCTGCAATTAATTCTGCCAGGGCAGCAATATCTCTTAGGCCCAGATTAAACCCCTGCCCGGCAACCGGATGGATACCATGAGCAGCATTACCTATCAGGGCAATACGGGGCTGACCCTCCAGGGTTCGGTTGTCCACGGTCATTAAGACCAGTGGATAGGCTGAGCGTTTACCCACCCGGGTAATTGCCCCCAGACGAAAACCAAAGCGATCCTGTAAAGCCTCTCCAAACTGCCTGTCATCCCAGGCCATAATATCTTTAACCTGATGATCCTGTGCTGTCCAGACCAGAGAGCAGCGGTTTCTGGATAAAGGCAGTATCGCCAGAGGGCCGGTGTCGGTAAAACGCTCGTAGGCCACATTCTGATGCGGCAGTTCAGTTTCTATATTGGCAATAATAGCCATCTGGGCATAGGAACGCTGATTGACCCGTATCCCCAGGGATTCACGGGTGCGGGAATTAACCCCATCGGCAATAATCAACAGGGCACTGTCCAGGTGCTGTGTTTTTGTACCCGTTTTAATGGTCAGGCTGACTTTGTCAGCACTACTCTGATTATCCACCTGCTCAACCTGAGCAGGATTGTAAATATGTATATTTTTATGCTGTTTTAGCTGAGCCAGCAGCACTTCACCAATCACCCTGCTTTCAACCACATAACCCAGCGCCGGCACAGCTTCTTCCTTGTGGCTCAGACGTACCGCACCAAAATGACCACGGTCAGACACATGTATATGTTTTATGGCTGCATAATTATCATTATCTTTACCACTGTCACTTGGTGTCAGATGATCCCACAATCCCATGGCAGCATAAATCTGTCTGGAACTCCAGGACAGAGCCAGGCAGCGATCATCAAAACTGGGCTGGTTCTGCTGCTCCTGATAAGGGTGTGCTTCAATAATCGCAATAGTCAACTGTAGCGGTGCCAGCGCCAGTGCCATAGTTGCTCCTGCCATACCACCGCCGACAATGACAATATCAAAATAATCTGCTGTCTGTTTACTCATTTGCTGTTAGCTTGCCTCTGGTTATTTTCAGCACTTCCCGGTTACTTTTTTCTACTCGTTTTCTTTCTGCCTGTTGAGACGGCTGTTTTTTTTACCTGTTTCTTTACGGTTTTTTTCTTTACGGCTTTCTTCAGTACTTTTTTTACTGTTTTCTTTGAGGCTATTTTTTTAACTGTCTTTTTCTTTACTGCTGCTTTAGCCTTTGCCCGGGCCTGTACTGATTTTGAACAGGCCATAATGGCTTCTATTTCCGCCACACTTTTGGGAGCGGCAGCGGTTAAGACTTCATAACCATTACGGGTTACCCGCACATCATCTTCTATACGGATACCAATATTACGCCACTTTTTGGGTATTTTCCGGTTATTGCCGGTATAAATACCCGGTTCTATGGTCAGCACCATGCCGTTTTCCAGCATACGCCATTCATTATCAATTTTATAATCACCCACATCGTGCACATCCAGACCCAGCCAGTGTCCGGTGCGGTGCATGTAAAACTGTTTATAAGCTTCGTCTTTGATCAGCCTGTCAACCCGGCCTTTAAGCAGTCCCAGTTTGACCAGCCCCCGGGTAATCACCTTTACAGCGGCTTCATGGGGCGCATTCCAGTGGTTGCCGGGATAAACCTGTTCAATGGCTGCAGCCTGGGCTTCGAGCACCAGTTCATACAGGGCTTTCTGTTCAGCACTGAAACAGCCGTTAACCGGAAAAGTACGGGTAATATCAGCAGCATAGCCCTGGTATTCCCCGCCGGCATCAATCAGCACCAGTTCACCATCTTTTAAAAGCTCACTGTTTTCAGTGTAATGTAAAATACAGCCGTTTTTACCGCCGCCGACAATGGCAGGATAGGCCTGGGAGCGACAGCCCTGAGACAGAGTTTCATAGATAAACTCGGCTTCCAGCTGATATTCATACATACCGGGACGACAGGCCTGCATCATGCGCCGGTGTGCTGCACAGGATATTTCAGCCGCTTTCTTCATCATTTTAATTTCAGTCGCCGATTTGTACAATCGCATTTCATGCAAAGCATGATCCAGCGCAACAAATTCACCCGGAGCATTGACGCCCATACGGACTTTCTGCTTAAGCTGATTAACCCAGCCGGTCAGACGCTGGTCAAAATCACTATGGATCCCCATGGTGTAAAACACCCGGTTTTTGTTTTCCATCAGTCCGGGCAGGATCTCATCAATATCAGAAAAAGGGAATGAATCATCGGCAGCAAAATGTTCAATGACACCTTCCTGGCCATAACGACGACCGTGCCAGATTTCCTGGGTCTCATCTTTTTCCCGGCAGAACAGTACATATTCACCATGCTCACGACCGGGGATCAGCACCAGCACCGCTTCCGGTTCCCAGAAACCGGTCAGGTAGAGAAAATCGCTGTCGGGTCGAAATGGATAGGTGACATCACGGTTACGGGTCTGTTCCAGCGCCGTGGGCAGAATAGCAATACTGTCTTTGCCCATATCCTGCATTAAATGTTTTCTGCGCCGTGCAAATTCTTTAGTGTCAATCATGGATGGCCTGTTTAATGTAAAGTCTGATCTTCTGGAATATCCACCGGCACCCGCAGAGGGTTCATTTCTTCATTCACCAGCAGCACACCGATACGAATAAATTCCACCAGTTCAGTAATGGCTTCTTCATCACTGTCATCACCGGCCAGATCATAATCATCTGCCGATGAAACAGAGGTCATTGCTTCAACAAACTCTCCGACTTCTTCCGGATAATCAGTAAACTTTTCTATTCCGGCCAGGCTCAATCCCATTAAAAAGCCCTGCGCCCATTGGGCAATGGCTGCTAACTGAACCGTTTCACTTTCATCCTCCGGCAAAAGTGGATAAAAATTAAGATTATTATCCGATAACGCCGCAACCGTCTGAAAAAAAAACTCAGATAACCATTCAGCCGCCTCGGCAGCAAGAATGTCACCCTGTTCAATGGCCTCTGCTTCAGTCGTAGTTAAAGCCAGCCATTCCTGGGGTTCCAGATCAGCCCGACCGCAGAGTAAACCGCATAATGTGCCATGCGCTTCCGAGGGAGAGGCCTCACTGCCCAGTGTGGCCAGATTTTTCTGCACCTGTTCAATATCAATATCTTGCATCATAATAAAGTTATCGTAGGAAATATCAGTTAATGCCGGTAATGCGTGTAGTTATTACCGTAAAATTGGAATTATACCTCACTTGCACAAGTTTCCGTTATAGATTATTGTTTTAACCATTGACCAATATGCTAATGGACTCTAATATACTCTATGAAAGTGGCAAATATATGGTTTTTATAGTTATCTTTTTATAAATACCCGGATAAAGTTATACTGAATAACTACAATATAATAAGAATTAGAAAGGCAGGTAAATCTACATTATGGTAGAAAACGCAAATGTCTCTGACACCGATCTGGAATTAAAACGCCTGGATGAGAGTGTTAATGTATTATTAGAGACAATTCAACAGCTT
>JALVDE010000307.1 GCA_027009375.1 Gammaproteobacteria bacterium | reverse complement strand
GGCTCTAATTTATGCTAAATAGTTATACAAGCAGAAATATATGGGGTTTCAGCCTGATTGAGCTGCTTATTGTGGTACTGATTATTGGCATCATCAGCAGCATATCAGTATTGTATATTGATACTACCCATGAACGCTTAAAGTCCGAAGTACAGAGGCTGTCTCAGTTGATCAAGGCAGCAGGAGAGCAGGCGGTTATATCCGGTAAACCCATGGCTATGACCTTTGAGCCATCTGAATATTATTTCAGTCAGTGGAACGGTGCGAAGTGGCAGAGAATTAATTCAAGTCCCTTTAGGACACAGCAGCTTGAAGCTAATATCAGGCTTAATTTTAAGCGGGAGAATAATATAAACCGGAATCAAAATAATCCAGAATTTAATCCAGGTTTATACAATATGATTTATTTTCTTCCAACCGGTGAAACAGAAACATTTTCTGTATTAATGAGTTCTTTTAATATGGCTAATAAAAGAGACCTGGAAACTTATCAGGTTCATGTATCCTTTATGGGCGACCTGTCCGTTAAGCAGGTTTATAATTAAATGTTCGTTCCCGTTGTTTACAGGGGCAAAACGCCTGTCTTAAAACAGCAGGGAGGTTTTACCTTAATTGAAATAGTCATTGCCTTACTGGTTATCAGTATTGCCCTGGCTGCCGTTATCAGCACAACGACTCATTCGGTAGATAGCGGAGCCCATTTACGTAATAAAACCATTGCCTTATGGGTGGCTCAAAATTATATCAATGATACTGTCATTCATAAAAAATGGCCGGATAGAGGGGAAGTAAAAGAACAGGTTACTATGAATAACAGGGTGTGGATGGTACGTACTGATATTATAGCCACTGCTAATACTAATATGCGTAGAATGGATGTCAGGGTTTTTTTTAATGCCAGAGATACTGAACCTCTGATTTCACTAACGGCCTATATAAACCATTTACCACAATAAATTCCTCCCCGTTCCTGATAAAGAAACAGGGAACGTATCAAAAGGGTATTTGCAAGTGCATACAGATAAAAACAGACAGGCTCATATAAAAAACCATAAGGGCTTTACTCTGCTGGAATTAATGGTTGCCATTGGTATTTTTGCAGTGGTGTCTTTACTGGCCATGGGAGGAATGAGTCATGTAATGACTATTCAGAAGGAGTCCCAGACGCGCCTTGATGACTTAAACCGCCTGCAGATGTTTTTTCAGGTATTTGACCGGGAAATTACTCATCTGGTCAATCGGCCTGTCAGAGGTGAATATGGTCTGCAGCTGGCAGCATTAAGCAGTACCACCAGTGATGCGGTAGATGGTATTGAGTTTACTCACCAGGGACGAATGATCCCGGGACAGAGTTATTCGCTGCAAAGAGTGGCTTATTATATTGAGGGTGAGCAGTTATATAAAAAAATCTGGCCGGTGCTGGATAGAGCTGAAGATACGCCATCGTACCAGCAGATGATATTAAATGATGTTACGGAATTTAATATCCGTTATTTAATAGAAACCTCTCCAGGACAGTTGGAATGGCAGGAAAGTGTTTATGACAGCAGCCAGTTAAGAGGTATAAGGATAGATATAAACCGGCATAATAATAATGTTTATCGAATTTTTTCAGTGCATTCTTAATAGGTATTTTTTAATAAAGTTTAAAAACAATGGCGGGAAATAATACATTTTATACAATACACTCCCGTACTTTGAATGGTCAGCAGGGTGTTGCCCTGTTAATGGCTATTATTGTGGTGGCCTTTGTTGTTATTATCAGTATTAATATGCTGACCCAGAGGCAGTTACAGATACACCAGTTGACAAATATCTATAATAAGGAACAGACCCGGCAATACCTTATGGCGGCAGAACGCTGGGCTGTCAGTGTGCTGTCAGAGGATTTTAAAACTGAAATAAAAAATGCAAAGCATTTTGATGGTTTTCAGGATACCTGGAATACTCCCCTGGAAAATATGGATAAGATATCAGTTACAGCATCCATATCGGATCTGCAGGGACGTATAAACCTGAACAATCTGTTCTATAGAGGGCAGGTTCAGACACAATGGCTGAATGTGTATCGGAATTTATTAACATTGTTAAAATTGCCCCGTTCACTGGCGGACAGTCTGCAGGACTGGATGGACAGGGATAATACGGTGTCTGGAAGTCAGGGAGCAGAAGATGAATACTACCTGTCACTGAAGCCGCCTTATCGAGCGGCTAATGCTCATCTGGTTCAGCTGGCAGAACTAAAAAAGATCAGAGGCTATACAGATAAAATAATCAGTACTCTGAAACCTTATATTTATGTTGTAAATGATATTGCAGCCGTTAATATCAATACTGCAGATAAAATTGTGCTGCAGGCGGCTATGCCGGGTGTCAGTAAAAAAGAAATTTTGCGAATGGCTCAACAGCAGAAAACCAGAACCTATCAATCTATAGAAGAGTTTATGAATCAGGACAGCTTAAAAAATAC
>JALVDE010000306.1 GCA_027009375.1 Gammaproteobacteria bacterium | reverse complement strand
AGGTATTCCTGATGCACCGGCAGCATGGATTTATAGGGTTCATACCGGTTTAAAAACTGCATTACCGGTGCTAATGTGCTTAATGTTTCGGCCATTATATGTTTTTTGTCGTATCTAATTGATGGTTGGTGTAAAGCAGAAAACCGAATACACGGATAAACAGCTGTTATCTCTATTTAGGCAAGAACAGAGCCAGTTTTAATTTTTCTTTACAAAACAGCTAAATAGAATTCTTTTGGGTTTTATAACAGGAATATCGCCACCAAGCTGTTTCGTTACGTAACAATATGGGTAACATTTTGCGTAACAGCAGGTGCATTAAAATAGCATACTAATCAGGCCATTTATCCTGGATCAATGGTTAGTTGATATATAACGTGATAAATTATGGCCTGTTTATTTATTTGAGTTATTAATTATGAGAAAACGAAAAATCGGTCAGAAAATTTCCTGGGGCATTGCGATGTTCTGTTACCTGCTGTCACTGGTCGCCGCATCTTATGCAGTTTACTGGCAAATAGACAACAGCACCGATCACCCTATTTTTGCCAGCCTTCTGGCCAGTGTTGTCTTTCTTATTGGCTGCGGTATTGTTTTACATGTGATTGCCAATGCGAATTTACCCAATTTAAAGCCGGGTTCGGATGGCTGAGTTTTCTTCAGATGCAAATAGAAGAATGAGTTTGTTAGTTGTTTTTATAAACAACACTACGGTGTGCAACTTTAACGACAAGGATAGTCAACTCTGTATCCTTAATTTCATAAACAATACGGTATACTCCTTGCCTTACTCTGTACCGCTCTTGCCCGGAAAGTTTAATGCAGCCATCAGCCCTTGGATTTTCACAGAGAAGCTCAATAGATTTTAATATGCGTTTTACATCTTTATTTGGAATATTTCGAAGATCTTTAGCAACTGATTTTTTAAACGCGAGACTATATTTTGTCATGTGATTTTAAATCTTCTAATAGTTCCTCATAGCTTAATGTTGTTTCATTCGCCCTTTCTGAAAAAGCACTCAGGTCTTCCTGATCTTCTCGCAGCACAAGACGTACAGCCTCGTTTACTACTTCAGAAACGGATTGGTGGGTTGTCGCTGCCTTGATTTTTAAAGCCTGGTGGACATCAGATTCAAAGTAAACTGTTGATCTTTTTGATAATTCGCTCATATTACGCTACCTCGCTTAACTAAGAATAACGCTATAACGTTGTAACGTCAAGACGTTATTTTATAACTAAAGCTCAAATAATATGGATTTGCCTGTACATAAACTGCATGAACTAAAAGGTGATCGAAAAGGAATATGGTCTGTTAAGATTAATGACAACTGGCGAGTTACATTTCGATTTAAAGGTCGGGATGCAGAAATAGTCAATTATAAGGATTATCATTAAAAATGAGTATGCACAATCCAGCTCATCCTGGGGAAATTATTAAAACTATCTGGCTCGTTTAGGTATTTTCAGTCTGTTACGTTTCTCCCATAAGGTTTTGCGGCTAATCCCCAGATGTCTGGCCAGTTCGGTTTCGGTTAAATGTTCATTGACTTTAAGAAAATGGATCAGGTATTCATCCAGGGACAGTTTTTCCTTATCCACGTCCATCAACGGTTCTGTTTCAGTTTGTTGTTCTCTGGAATTTTCCTGATGCTGCTCTTTAGTAAATAAGGACAGATGCTGGCGGGTGATTTTATCGCCATCTGCCAGAATGACAGCACGCTCAATAACATTCTGCATTTCCCTGATATTGCCCGGCCAGTCATATTGCTGAAAAAGTGCCAGCACTTCAGCTGAAAAATGCACTTCCGGTTTGGCCATTTTTTTACGCATATCCTCCAGAAAATAATCTGCCAATTTTATAATATCACCATTGCGTTCCTTAAGCGGCGGTAAACGGATATCAAAGACATTGAGCCTGAAAAAAAGGTCACTACGGAACTTGCCCTTGTCTACCATGTCCTGTAAATCTTTATGGGTTGCAGCAATCAGACGGATATCTACTTTTCTGGACTGGGTAGAACCCACACGCCGGACTTCACCTTCCTGCAGTACCCGCAGTAAATGTGCCTGAATATCCAGGGACAGTTCTCCAATTTCATCCAGGAACAGGGTACCTCCGTCTGCCGCTTCAATTAAGCCGGGGTGATCTTTATCTGCACCGGTAAAAGCCCCCTTGTTATAACCAAACAGTTCCGATTCAATCAGATTTTCTGCAATAGCGGCACAGTTGATGCTGATTAAAGAAGCCGCACTGCGGGTACTGTATTCATGTATGGCTCTGGCCACCAGTTCTTTACCTGTACCGGTTTCGCCCAGTATCAGTACAGAGGTATCCAGAGGGGCCACCTTGTGTATCCTCTGATTCACTTCCTGCATGGCAGGGCAGTCACCTATCATGCCGTAAACCTGATGTTCTCTGGACAACTGCTGTTTTAATACGGTATTTTCCAGTTCCAGTTTGCGTTCCTTAAGGATCCGCTCAACCATTAACAGCAACTCAGTATGATCAAAAGGCTTGGAAATATAATCCTTTGCACCCATTTTCATGGCATCTACAGCTGAACTGACGCTGGCATAGCTGGTCATTATAATTACCGGTATATCCGGAAAATATTCCAGTATTCGTGTGCCTTCCTCGCCTGGCAGCCTTAAATCACTGAGGATCAGTTCACAGGCCTGTTTGGCCAGTATCTGTACCGCTTCTTCTACCGATTCTGCGGTCAGAACCTGATAGTTGTTTTTTTCCAGCAGGCGTTTGAGTGAATCCCGAATTAAAGGCTCGTCATCAATAACCAGTAGTCTTTTCATATTAACTTCCTTTTCTATTTTCCTGCTCATTGTGACCAGAGGCCGGTAAATCAATAATAAAACAGGCACCCGCACCATGTTCATTGGCAATACGATCCGTCACTTTAATATCTCCGCCATGATCATGAATAATATTGTACACAATGGACAGCCCAAGCCCCATGCCTTCACCAGCCGCCTTGGTAGTAAAAAATGGCTCAAACAGCCGCTTTTTATCTTCTTCACCAATACCACTGCCCTGATCAATGACTTCAATCCTGATCATATTGCCCTGCTGAGCAGAACGAATATAAATGGTATCTTCATCCTGTGAGGCATCACTGGCATTATTTATCAGATTAACAAAAACCTGTATTAACTGCTGCTGATCGCCGCTGATAATATGTTCTGCAGAACATTCATTAATAATATCCTGGTGTTTGGCCTTATGGCTCAGGGTCACCAGATGTATTGCTTCATCTACACAGAGTTTAAGTGATAAGGGTTTTCTGGGCGGTTTAAGATAATTACCGCTGCGGGAAAAGCTGGATAAGGACTGGATTATCGTGGTTATTCGGCGCGTCTGATTTAATACCTCTTCCAGATGCTGATGCAGATGTTGTTTTAAATAGTCCTCATCATCCTCAGCCATTAAATTCTGCGTTACTGATGCAATACCTGTCACCGGATTGCCAATCTCATGCGCCACTCCAGCCGCCAGTCTGCCTATAGAGGCCAGACGCTCACTATGAGCCAGACGGTTTTCCAGTTCCTGTAAATCACTTAAATCTTCCACCAGCAGCACTACACCATCGGTATAGGCCAGTCCGGTATTTTTATCCCCTGAAATACTTTCATTAAGCCTTGAACGTCGAAATGAACTGATTAATGATGACTTGTGCAGGTTAAAAATACGCCGGGTATGATTAATATGTACCTGTATTTTTCTTAATTGCTGCTCCTCACCCTGGATAAAGCTGTAAAAAAGCTCTCCCAAAGGCGAGGGTAGTGTCTGTATGGGTTCCCCTAAAATCTGTTCTGCCTTAATACCGGACAGTTTTTCAATGGCTCGGTTCCAGTTAATGACTTCACCGTTAATGCCCACCGAACAGACCCCCAATGGTAAATCCTGCAGCACCTGCCGGTGGTAACGGCGCATATCATCCAGTTCTCCGGCAACACCTTCCAGGCGGGTTCTGGAATCTTCCAGGCGGTTTTCCATATAGCGGAAACTTTTAGCAAAAAAATCGCGGGTATCGGTATCCAGAGCCAGTTTTTCATTCACCACCACTCTGGCCAGAATGGGGCCAATCAGGCCGGAAAGATTGCGTTCTATCCGTTCCCTTAACTGGCGTAAATGTACCGGGTTAGTATCATCCCTGTCCATGGACAAATCTCTGAGTGCTTTTTCAACCTCCTTGTCGGACATGTTTTCACCCAGCAACAGAGCCAGTTGTTCCTTAATACTGTCAATGGAACGCACCACCATAACCCCTTTGGGCGGAGTGAGTGTTGTTGAACAGCAATTCCAGGCGTTTTCATTTTCTGCCGCACTGGCCCGGGTCAGCAAAGACACCAGCACAAACAATACAAAATTGGCAGACAGTGAAGCAAAGGTGACAGAACCCCACTGATCTGAACTGTTAAACAGGCTGCTGAAGGCAGGAACGGTGTCAAAGACAGCAGGTGACAGGAAACCTGAACTAACCAGCAGGGGTAATAACAGGGCATAAGCCCAAACCAGTGAGCCGGCAAATAAACCGCTTAAAAACCCCAGCCGGTTGGCACCCTGCCAGTACAGCAGGCCAATGGTTCCGGGCAGAAACTGGGCAACGGCCACGAATGAAATCAGGCCAAGCTGTGCCAGTCCCTGGTGTCTTGACAACAACAGGTCAAAGGCAAAACCTGACATAATAATAACGGTTATCAGAATACGTTTGCCCTGCAGCAGTCGTTGATAAATATTGGTGCTTTTATGGCTGAATTTGCGGGGAAAAATGGCCGGCAGGACAAAATGGTTCATAATCATATTGGCCAGCGCCAGGGTAGTGACAATCATCATAGCACTGGCTGCAGACAGACCACCTATAAAGGTCAGTAGCGGCAGCAGGGTATTGTCACTGTGCAGGGTAATACCCAGCACATAAAAATCCGCCGATGTGGATGTCTGCATAAACTGCCCGGCCCATAATATTATAGGGATAGGCAGGTTCATTAATAATAGCAGGGCGGGAAAAGCCCAGCTGGCGGTATGAATGGATTGGCTGTCAAAATTCTCACTGATCCCCATATGGAACTGGCGCGGCAGAAACAGAGCCGCACAGAAAGACAGGAAAATAAGACTGTTCCATGAGCCATCACGGATAGGCGCCATCAGTTCCTGCTGCTTGCCGGGATTATCTGCCAGCCATTGCTGCAGGCCGGAGAAACCGTCAAATACTGAATACAGGGCAAACAGGCCGACACTGAGCAGAGCAAAGAGCTTTACCAGCGACTCGAATGCAATGGCTACGACCAGTCCTTCGTGCTTTTCCCGTGCTGAACTATGTCGGGCACCAAACAAAATGGCAAACAGAACCAGGGTAAAACAGAAGCCCAGTGAAATCATTATGGGTGTGGCTTCATTGGTAAGCACCTGCATGGATTCCGTTACGGCATGGATCTGCAGGGCAATATAGGGCAGAGTGCCCAGCAGCATAAACAGCGTAACCACAATGCCGACAAACTGGCTCTGGTAACGAAAGGCGAACAGATCCGCAAAGGAGGATAACTGGTGCTCCTTGCTTAATTTTAAAATGGGTGCAAACAGCCAGGGCGATAATAACCAGGCCAGGGTCACCCCCAGATAAATGGTTAAAAAGCTATAGCCCTGACGTTCTGCAAAACCGACACTGCCGTAAAAACTCCAGGAAGTCGCATAAACACCAAGGGAAAGGGAATAAATTAAATGATGCCGGGCCAGTTTAGAGAACTGAGGTTTGTTATCCACCAGCCAGGCAATAAGAAACAATACCCCAAGATAGAACACACCGGAAGCAAATAACTGCCATAGTTCAAAATTCATGGCGTTTTAACCAACGGTACAGGAACCAGGTCAGGATAATAAGCCCGAACCAGATCAGGTAAGGGCTGTACCAGGGCATAAACTCATCTGCCCAGATATAACGTACTGGCGAACAAATAAGAAAAAAGCCGCCAATAAATAATAATAAGGCGCGTTCCCTAAGCAGATTCTGTACAGGCTGTTTCATAGTCTATAATTATAGCCAAAAGTTACGATTTGTAACACTTAAACCTAAAAAACTCTGTTTAACCCGGTTTCCAGACCTGGACAATGGATTCTTTATTTGCAGGACTCTGTTTTCTGTTCCAGTAAGTTGCTCTTTGATAAGCCTGTTCAAAAAACTCCGGATCTTTTGCAATATCCGTACAGAGTTTTTTGGTGTCCGGACGCACACCGCCCCGTCCCAGATCCAGTCGGTCCGCATCCCAGCAGGTTTGTATAGTAACGTCTGCTTCTGTCATTCCCCGGCTGTGATAATAACAGGCATATTCCAGACGCTCTTTTTGCACAGGCGTAATACTCAGCAGATTACCAGACAGACTGTGGATAAAGGCAGCAGCTCTGGGGCCATGCTCAGGATCATTAAAATCGGCCTCCCGCTTAACATCATGTAAAAAAGCAAATAACTCAACCACCCTTTGATCGGCGGTATTGTTTCGGGCAATCTGCAGACCGTTAACCCTCACCCTGGACCAGTGCGGCAGACCATGAATGCCTTGCCAGTCCAGTATAAATGTACTCCTGATTAAGTGCAGTAGGTCTCTGCTTATCATTAAAAAATGCTCCCTTTTTCTGTAAAGCCTGTAGATGATCTGGATCAATTTTATTCTAGTATTTTACCACTTTCTAATAATTTCATTTGACAAAGCAAATTTTAAAAATATAATACTACTGATAATCATTCTCATTTAGATTTATAGGAGTTCTAAATCATGACATTTTTTTCCTCAAAGCGCCCTTTTCTTTTAGGTGCAGGCCTCCTGCTTTTCAGCTTAACAGCCCAGGCAGTAGAGTACCCCATAGGAGTCCCAGAACAGCGTAACGGCATGGAAATCGCTGCCGTTTACCTGCAGCCTGTACGCATGGAACCGGAAGGCATGATGACGCCTTCTGAAAAATCCGATGTTCACCTGGAAGCTGATATCCGCGCCCTGGACATCAATTCCAACGGTTTTGCTGAAGGTGACTGGATACCTTATCTGCATGTTAAATACGAAGTCCGTAAAAAAGGCTCCGATAAAGTCATTAAGGGCGATTTTATGCCCATGGTCGCCAATGACGGCCCCCATTATGGTGATAATGTAAAGCTCATGGGTCCGGGCAAATACACCGTAAAATACACCATCTACCCGCCTAATTCTCCTGAAAATCCGTCCGGCAAACACTTTGGCCGCCATACTGACCGTCTTACCGGTGTGCGCCCATGGTTTAAACCTTTTGATGTGGAATATGAATTTATCTTTGCCGGTATTGGTAAACGCGGAGGCTACTAAACCATGCTGAAACTCAATACACTCTCTCTTGCAGTCATCGTCGGCCTGAGTATCAGCAGTTTCAGTATGCCCGTTACCGCCAGCAATCTGGATGCGCAGATTTTAAAACGTCTGGAACAGATGGAAAAACGGCTTAAGGCACTGGAAACCGAAAATGCCCAGCTAAAAAAAGCCATGAATGAGCCTTATATCAGCGACAGCGAACCGGAAATTACCGCTCGTCTCAAGGCCGTCGAGTCACAGTCTAACAGCTATAAAAAAATTGCCCGCGTTGTGGAAAGTCTTGAGGGCATTGAAGTATCCGGCGGCCTGACCATGGCCGCTCAGAAACTGGCCTCCAAACCACAGAATTTTGACGGAAAAGATTCAGAAGTCAATTATCGGGGCGATGTCAACATTACTATGCCCGCAGGTAATATTGGAGCATCAGAAGGGATATTATTTGCCCATTTTCGTGTTGGTCAGGGCCTGGGGCTGGAAAATGCTCCTTATGATAATGGCGACGGGGGTGCTTTTTCTTCCTTTAACAGCACCAGTTTTCAACGTCCCGGCTCCAACACCTCTGACAGTACCGTACTGCTGGCTCAGGCCTGGTATCAGTTGAATATTCCATTACCTCTGGGCGGCAACCCTGACTTATCCAGAGAACACCTGGAAATGACCATTGGTAAAATGGATCCCTTTATGTTCTTTGATCAGAACGCTATTGCCGATGATGAAACCCGCGGCTTTATGAACCAGTCCTTTGTGCATAATCCCCTGCTGGATACTGGTGGTGATATTGGTGTGGATGAGTTCGGTTTTACCCCTGGTTTCCGTATGGCCTGGGTCAATGATTTTTACAAACCAGAACATTATGCTGTTTCCTTTGGTGCCTTTGGAGCCGGTGATGGTGCCGAGTTCAAGGATACCTTATCTGATCCTTTCTATATTGCACAGGCTGAGACTCAACAGCGTTTTTCGGGCTTAACCGGTAACTATCGAATTTATTACTGGAAAAACTATTCCGGACAGGACTTTAATAAACCAGACAAGGATTACAGCACCCATGCCGGTTTTGGTTTAAGCCTTGACCAGCAGGTGCATGACTATACCACTGTCTTTGCCCGTTATGGCCAGCAGACCCAGGGTGACGTATCCTTTGATCAGACCCTGACTTTTGGTGCTGAATTTGGCGGCAGTTACTGGAGCCGAGGTGGTGATGCCATGGGTGTTGCCCTGGGCTTTCTGTCTCTGAGTGATGAATACAGGGATGCCAACCCTGCAATGGATGATGGAGCTGAACAGGTTGCAGAACTTTATTACCGTTACCGGATCAATGAACAAATCCATCTGTCACCCAATGTACAGCATATTCGCAATCCTGCCGGTGATAAAGATGCATCCTCTTTAACTGCTTATGGATTAAGAGCACAGTTAGATTTTTAATACTAATCCAGACTTTATTTGGAGTTATTTATGAAACAATTTTTAATGCTGTTTATAAGCGCTTTTCTGTTTCTGAGCAGTACGGCTCAGGCTGAACTGCCCGCTTATAAACTGACCGTCAAAAACGGTTACTTTGAACCGGAAGTCATTGAAGTACCCGCTAAAACCCGCTTTAAAATCGTCATTACCAATCTTGGACCGGGCCCGGAAGAATTTGAAAGCAAAAAGTTACGCAAGGAAACCGTACTGGCGGAAGGCGTTACCCGTTCTATTGTTTTTGCTCCCTTAAAACCTGGTCGGTATCGTTTTTTTGGAGAGTTTCATCCTGAAACTGCAGAAGGTTATATAGTTGTTAAACCTAAATAAATCAGTTGAAACGTAGCGAGAATGATCAGAGTACTGGAGATACAAGGATGTACAGGTTATTTTGGCTTTATTCGTAGCCACCCTACGGGTGAAGTCAAAATGTTCTGGAAAGCCTTGTAGATTCAGTGCTATGGACATTCGCAGTAGGTTCAACTGATTTATTTAGGTTAAATAGAGAGAAAAATTATGGGTAGTACCGTATTTATTGTCTGGAGAGAAAGTATTGAAGCCATGCTGGTGATTGG